>NZ_JBVAXQ010000014.1:0-146989 GCF_055419425.1 Mycobacterium sp. IDUB_21
TCAACCGCCGCAGCGAACGCCGGCTCATCAGCCAGCAACCGACGACCCATCCCCACCCAATGCGAACCCTGACCCGAGAATACGAACACCGTGCCGGGTCCGGGCGGCGCCGCGACGGGCGCGACCACTCCGGGTGCGGATTCGCCGGCGGCCAAGGCGGCCAATCCGGCGATGGCCTGTTCCCGATCCCGGGCAACCACGGTGGCGAACTTCTGGTGGCGGGTGCGGTGATGGTTGAGCGTGTGTGCGACGTCTGCCAGTGGCACGTCGTCGCCGTCGCCGGTCAGCCATGCCACGAGCACACCGGCTGTGGCCGCGATCCGCGCCGGCGACCTACCCGACACGACCAACGTCGTGACCACCGGCTCGACCACGGGCACAGCCGACTCAACCGGTTCGACAACAGGAGCCTGTTCGATCACCACATGCGCATTCGTGCCCGACACCCCGAACGACGACACCCCGGCCCGACGCGGACGCGACACCGCCGGCCAATCCATCGCCTTGGCCGCAATCGTGAACTTCGACGCCCCCACACCCGCATTCGGCGTCAACTCCGCAAAATTCAAATGCCGCGGAATGAACCCGTGCTGCACCGACAGCACCGTCTTGATGAAACCCGCTACGCCAGAGGCGGATTCCAGATGCCCCAGGTTGGTCTTGACCGAACCCAACACCAACGGCGCCGAGGAACCCCGCTCACCGAACACCGCCGAGAGCGCATCCAACTCGATCGGATCACCCAGCGCCGTACCGGTCCCGTGCGCCTCGACATAATCGATATCGCCCGGCGTCAACCGCGACGACGCCAACGCCGCCCGCACCACCTTCTGCTGCGCCGGACCCGACGGCACCGTCTGACCACTCGACGGCCCATCCTGATTCACCGCCGAACCCCGCACCACCGCCAAGACCCGGTCACCGTCACGCTGAGCATCCGAGAGCCGCTTGAGCACCACCACACCGGCGCCCTCAGACCGCACATACCCATCAGCAGCCGAATCGAACGTCTTGCACTGCCCATCGGGGGCCAACATCCCCCACCGCGACGTCGCAATACTGTTCTGCGGGGTCAGCATCAGGTTCACCCCGGCGGCCAACGCCGCATCGGACTCCCGGCGCCGCAGACTCGCACACGCCAGATGAATCGTCACCAACGACGACGAACACGCCGTATCCAGCATCACCGCCGGGCCGTGCACGCCGAGGAAATACGACAACCGGCCGGCCGCGAAATTGGCGGCATTGCCGAAGGGAACGTAGGGATCGATTTCCGCGGGCTGGATTTTGCCGACGATATCGAGGGCATAGTCGTTGGTGGTCATGCCGACGAAAACACCGGTCTGGGTACCGCGGATCGCCTCTTTGGTGATCCCGGCGTGCTCCAACGCCTCCCAGGCCACCTCCATCAACAACCGCTGCTGAGGATCCATCGCATCGGCCTCACGCGGCGAAATACCAAAAAACTCCGCATCGAACTCCGCAGGCTGCCACGACGACAAGAAACCACCATCGCGAGAACAAATCGTCCCGGGCACCGAATGGTCCGCCGAGAAGAACACATCCGCGTCCCAGCGATCCGCCGGAACCCGCACAATCCCCGAGCCCTCATCGCACAACAGCTGCCAAAAACCGGCCGGATCATCCACCCCACCGGGCAGCCGACAACCCAGACCCACCACGGCGATCGGCTCGGTGTCACCCGCCTCGGCCACCGCCAACCGCGCCGTCAGATCATCGATCTTGCGCAACGCCTCAGCAACGATCGCCCGGCGGTCCGGCCCCCCGGCCGGTGCACCATTCATCTCGCTCAACTCAACCTCCCCGAAAGCCGCGCGAGCAGCTAGTCATCGCTCACACAGACCGAGCGGAAGTATCCAGTCGGTCGAATCCATCCCGCTGGTAGATCTCCACGCAGCTGGAGCGGCGGATCTTGCCGCTGGTCGTGATCGGGATGGCACCCTGCGGCACCAGAACCAGATCACCGATCGCCAGGCCGTGCGCCTTGGACAACGCGGCCGTGACCTTCCGCCGCACCTCGTTCAGCCTGTCGGCGATCTCCTCGTCCGAACCCCCCTTGTTTTTGAACTCGGCGATCGTAACAAGCTGCTCCGACCGGCTGTTCGGGATGGACACCGCTGCCACACGGCCGCCGGTGATCTCCTGGATAGTGGCCTCGATGTCGTCCGGGTAGTGGTTGCGTCCGTCGACGATCAGCAGGTCCTTGATCCGGCCGACGATGTAGAGCTCGCCGGCCGAGATCACCCCGAGGTCACCGGTCTTGAGCCAGGGGCCCTGCGGGGTGCCCGCCGATGGGTCGACCAGCTTGCCACCGAAGGTGGCCTCAGTCGCTTGCTGGTTGTGCCAGTAGCCCGCAGCGAGGTTGGGGCCGTGGGCCCAGATCTCACCGACCTTGCCGTCGGGGTTCTCGGTCTGGGTGTCCGGGTCCACGACGCGAACCGTGCAGGCCCGCGGAACACCGCAGCTGACCAGCTCCACGCCGCCCTCGGCCCCGCCCGGCTCCGCGGTGCCGTTCGCGAGCTTGGTGTAGTCGAAACGCGCGGTCGGCGGCGGGTTGCCGGGGGTGTTCGAGGTCAGGTAGACGGTCGCCTCGGCCAGGCCGTAACCGGGGCGCAGCGCCGCCGGGTTGAGGTTGAACTTCGCGAACCGGTCGACGAGCCGCCGCAGCGTCGCGGCGTGCACCCGCTCCGCACCGAACGCGAACGTGTGGACACGCCCCAGGTCGAGTCCGGCCATGTCCTCGTCGGAGGTGCGCCGAACGGCCAGCTCGTAGGCGAAGTTCGGCCCACCGGTGTAGGCGTTGGGGTAACTGGCCACCAGCTGCATCCAGCGGGCCGGCTTGGCCAGGAAGGCCATCGGGCTGAAGATCACGCCCTGGTGGCCGCCCACCAGGGGGAAGATGATGCCGCACATCAGGCCCAGGTCGTGGTAGAACGGCAGCCATGCCACCAGCGTGGTGTCGTCCGGCACCGTCTTGCCGACGTTCTCGAAGGTGTCGGCGATCATCTGCCGCATGTTCTCGATCGCGTTGTGGTGCCCGACCATGACGCCGGCCGGGGTCCGGGTCGAGCCGGAGGTGTACTGCAGGAACGCCGTCTTGGTGTGGGCCGTGGCGGTGGGTGTGACCATCGGCTCGGAGTCGAGATCCAGGGCGTCCACCTCGATCACCACCGGCGGTTTGCCGCCGAGGTCACGAATGGAGCTGGCGATGTCGCCGACCGCCGCCGACGTCGTCAGGATCGCCGACGGAGTGCAGTCGCGCAGTGCTGCCGACACCCGCTCGTCGTGCGCCCCGAACATCGGCACCGGCAGCGGGACGGCGATCATCCCCGCCTCCAGCGCACCGTAGAACCCGACGATGTACTCCATGCTCTGCGGGGCCAACAGTGCCACCCGGTCACCCGGGGATGCGCAGGTCGCCAGTTCGGCCGCCACGACCTGCGCCCGATTGCGCAGCTGCGACCAGGTCACCGTCTCGCGGTAGCCGGCCGGGTCGACGTCGAAGTCGATGAAGGTGTACGCAGGCGCGTCCGGCTTTTCCCGGGCCCGGTCCGCCAACACGGTCGGGATGTGCGATTGAGTAACCGGCATAGCGATGATTTCTCCTTGTGCTGTCAGGTCCGTGGACCTCACCTGCTGAGTACTTCGGCCCCGTCGAGAGTCGTTACGCGTGTGGTCCGAACTGACGGTTTCGCTGCGCAATGTCCCTGCACAGCGGAGGTATGCAATTGGATTAGCGACATTTGGGATGCTTCCCGGCGGCTCAGCTGGGCAACACTGCCCGACCTACTTAGCTGAGTACTTCAGCCCAACCCGGGGCCGGTTGCTCGCCATGCCGGTCAAAGACGGGGGCGGGTACATCCAGGCGCCGAGATCGCCCGGCCGACGCGGCCGGTACGGATGATTCGACCATCGACACGGGTACCCCTTCTGGATGTTTGGAACCGACGCAAAACCCCTCGGACCCCGACATCCCAGGCGTTTCCCTCCCGCGGAGGCTACCACGTAGGCGCTGTTGAAAGGGAATTTATGGGTCCCATACAGCGCGAATGCAGCAGACTCGGCATGGTAGCGCAGAAATTGTCCACAGCACCAGTGGTCACACCCGCACCAACAGGTAATTCACAGGGTGATGGCCGCCCGGCGTCATCCTCTGCAGTGGGTCGCGAGCTTCGCCTCGATGTCGCCTACCAGCTCCGGCAAGTGATCGCTGAGGTAGAAGTGATGGCCGGGGTTGGTGAACATCCGAGCGCTGAACTCGCTGGTGGTGCGCTCCGCCCACGGGGCCACTTTGTCGGCGGTAGCGACGTCGTCGTCGTCACCGTGGAACGCGAAAATCGGGCAGGACACCCGGGCATCGGGTGGGCAGTCATAGTTCGCGATGGCTTTAAGCCCCCGCAGCGTCGGGAGGATCTTCGCCGCGAACTCCTCGTTCTCCAGGAACTCCGGATTGACCCCGGTCATCTGGCTGACCGCGTCGAGCAGGCCACGGTCGGAGTCTCCGATGTTGTCGTACCCCGCTCGCCCCGGCGCGCCCGCCGCGGAGACGAACAGCGCCGCGATCGCATTCCCGTCTGCCTCGAACCGGCGGGCCACCTCGAAGGCCAGCAGGGCGCCCATGCTGTGACCGAAGAAGGCGGCAACTCCGTCGGTCGGCGGGGCCAGCTTCTCGCAGACGCGGTCGGCGAGGTCTTCGATGCTCGTGAACGCGCCGAGGTCGTGGTTGCCGCCCTTGCCGGGATACTGCACCCCGATGCGTTTGACGTCGGTGGTGAAGGCTTTGGAGAACGGCAGGTAGAACTGCGGCGATCCGCCGGCGTGCGGGAAGATGTAGAGCTTCGGCGTACGTTCTGTCACTCGGGCAACCCTAGCGGCGATCGCAAACCCGGCGAAGCCGGGTGCAGCGGGTCGCCGCCGTCAGCACCGCGGCGATCGCAAACCCGGCGAAGCCGGGTGCTGGGGCTACCCGGTTGCGGCATCCCACTCGGCGAACGGCGCCCCGAGCAGCGGGACCGGTTCGAACCCGTGCCGACGTCCGCGGGTCACGCCGCGCCGGATCAGTGCGGCCGTCCCGACGAAACCGGCATGGTCCAGCGCCACGAACGGAGTCAACAGCCGGTTGTGCACGAAGCCGAATGCCAGCCCGGACGCCGGGTCGGCCCAGCCCACCGAACCGCCCAATCCGACATGACCGAACCCGGGCAGCACCTGACCGAACGGGACCGCGTGATACCCCAGGTGGAAGGCCAGCGGAACCCCGACGGTCCGGTCCAGTTCGATGGTGCGCCGGCCGGTCAGGCCGGCGACCAGCCGGCGGGACAGGAACTGGGTGCCGTCGATCCGGCCGCCGTTGGCCAGTGCGCCGTAGAGGCGGGCCAGTCCCCGGGCGGTGGCCACGCCGTTGAGGGAGGCCGCCTCGGTGTCCAGGAACGGGATGCCGCCGCGCACGGTGTCCATCACCCCGGGAAAGTAGAAAGCGCCGAGCCCCCCGTACGGCAGCAGCGCGGCAGCCCTGGTCACCAGGAAGTCCACGGCCGGGCGGCGTCGGCCGCGTTGCGGCATGATGATCTCCGCGGGCACGGTCGGCGAGCCAGCGGCTGGACGGCCCAGATGCAGGCCGTCGGTGTCCAGCGGGGCGGCCAACTCGGTGCGGAACAGCTCGCGCATACCGGTGCCGGTGATCGCGCGGGCCAGCCCGGAGACCAGCCAGCCGTAGGTCAACGCGTGATAGGCGGGCTTGCCGTACTCGCGTCCCGGTGCCGCGGCGGCCATCCGCGCTTCCATGGCCTCGTGATCGAGCAGCTCGGCCCTGCTGGCCCCGCGCAGATGGGTCAGCCCGACCCGGTGGTCCAGCAGCTGCCGGACGGTGATGCCGGCCTTGCCGTTGGCGCCGAACTCCGGCCAGTAGTGCGCCACCGGGACCTCATAGTCGATCAGACCCCGATCGACCAGCCGGTGAATGACCGTCGAAGCCGCGCCCTTGGTCGCCGAGAACACCATGGCGCCGGTGTCCGCCGACCACGGCACCCGGCCGGCCCGGTCCGACCATCCCGTCCACACGTCGACAAGGGGCCGGCCGTCCAGGTACACCGCCAGGGCGCCGCCGCCGTAGCGGCGACCGGGGAACATCGCGGCGAAAGCACGCACGGCACAGGCGAAGTTCGGGTCGGCCGAGCCGTGCACGTTCGCCGGAAGCGCCGTCTGGCGAGCGGCGGGATGCTGCGTCATGGCTGAAAATCTACCTCGTGACCGGCGCACATAATCGGTGTTATGGCGCGATTCGGTTCCGATCCGGCTCGTGCCAGATCTCGGTGAGGATTCGCTGGGCGGCCAGTGCGGGGGTCAGGTCGCCGCTGAGTACCTGCTGCTCCACCTCGGCCCGCAAGGCGCGCACCGCCGGATCCGACAGTGCCTGCTCCAGCACCGCGTCGCGCACCAACTGCCGGGTCCAGTCCACTTGCTGCGCGCGCCGGCGGGCCTCGAACTCGCCCGCGTCGATCAGCGTCTGACGGTGCCGCTCGACGGTGTCCCAGAACTCGGTCAACCCAGTGCCCTCGAGCGCACTCATCATCAAAACCGGTGGCCGCCACAGTGTTTCACGAGGATAAATGAGCCGGATCGCGCTCGACAGCTCCCGTGCGGCCATCCGCGCCTCGGCGAGGTGTTTCCCGTCGGCTTTGTTGACCACCACCACGTCGGCCAGCTCCAGCACACCCTTCTTGATGCCCTGCAACTGATCGCCGGTGCGGGCCAGGGTCAAGAAGACGAAGGTGTCGACCATGTTGGCCACCGTCACCTCGGACTGGCCGACGCCGACGGTTTCGATCAGGATCACGTCGAAGCCGGCGGCCTCCAGCAGCACCACGGTCTCCCGGGTGGCCTTGGCGACCCCGCCCAGGGTCCCCGAGGTCGGCGACGGCCGGATATAGGCGTCCGGGTGTGCGGCCAGCCGCTGCATTCGGGTCTTGTCGCCCAGGATGGAACCGCCGGTGCGCGTCGACGAGGGGTCCACTGCCAGCACCGCGACCCGGTGTCCGCATTCGATGAGATGCATCCCGAGCGCCTCGATGGTGGTCGACTTACCCACGCCGGGGACGCCGGTGATGCCAACCCGTCGAGCGCCGCCGGCGGCCGACTGCAGCGCCAACAGCAATTTCTGGGCCTGCTTGCGGTGGTCGGCGCGGGTGGATTCGACCAGCGTGATGGCCTGCGGCAGGACCGAGCGGTCACCGGAGCGCACCGCCGCCGCCAATTGTGCGACGGCGTCGTCAGCGTCGTCGGCGTTGTCGACCATCTATGCCGGATCTGCGGCTGGTCCGCCCGGTTCGCCGAGTTCGTAGCCTCGCCGGGACGCGAGCGTGTACAGCAGGTCCACCGCGGCGTCGGCGATCACCGTGCCGGGCGGGAAGATCGCGGTCGCCCCGGCGGCATGGAGTTCGTCGAAGTCGCCGGGCGGGATCACCCCGCCGACCACGATCATGATGTCGGGGCGGCCCACCTCGGCCAGGGCGTCGCGCAACGCCGGCACCAGCGTCAAATGCCCGGCCGCCAGCGACGACACCCCGACCACGTGCACGTCGTTGTCGGCTGCCTGCCGCGCCACCTCGTCGGGGGTGGAGAACAGCGCGCCGACGTCGACGTCGAACCCGATGTCGGCGAACGCCGTGGCGATCACCTTCTGGCCCCGGTCGTGCCCGTCCTGTCCCATCTTGGCGATCAGGATGCGGGGCCGGCGGCCGTCGGCTTCGGCGAACTTCTCCACCAAGGTGGTCGCGTCAGAAAGCACAGCGATGTTTCCTGCCCCCACTTCGTCACGGTAGACGCCAGAGATGGTACGGATCTCGGCCTGATGGCGCCCGTAGACCTTCTCCAAAGCGTCGGAGATCTCCCCGAGGGTCGCCTTGGCCCTGGCGGCGTTGATGGCCAGCGCCAGCAGGTTGTTGCCCAGGCCGTCTGGGTCTTCAGCCCCGGGCTGTCCCGAAGTGGCCCCGGCCGCCCGGGTCAGCTCGGCCAGCGCGGCCTGGCAGCCCGCCTCGTCCCGCTCGGCCCGCAACTGGTCTAGCTTGGCCAGCTGTTCGGCACGCACCCGACTGTTCTCGACCTTGAGCACCTCGATCTCGGTGTCCTCGGCCACCTGGTACTTGTTGACACCGATCAGCGGCTGACGCCCGGAGTCGATCCGGGCCTGGGTGCGGGCCGCGGCCTCCTCGATACGCAGCTTGGGGATGCCGTCACTGATCGCCTGCGCCATCCCGCCGTGCTCGGCCACTTCTTCGATGTGGGCGCGGGCGCGTTGCGCCAGCTGATGAGTCAGCCACTCCACGTAATAGGAGCCGCCCCACGGGTCGATCGGCCGGGTAGTACCCGATTCCTGCTGCAGCAGCAGCTGGGTGTTGCGGGCGATACGGGCGGAGAAGTCGGTGGGCAGTGCCAGCGCCTCGTCGAGCGCGTTGGTGTGCAGCGACTGGGTGTGACCCTGGGTGGCGGCCATCGCCTCGATGCAGGTGCGGGCCACGTTGTTGTAGACGTCCTGGGCGGTCAGCGACCATCCGGAGGTCTGCGAATGGGTGCGCAATGACAAGGATTTCGAGTTTTTGGGTTCGAATTTCGCGACCAGCTCACTCCACAGCAGCCGGCCCGCGCGCAGCTTGGCGACCTCCATGAAGAAGTTCATTCCGATTCCCCAGAAGAACGAGAGTCGGGGTGCGAACTTGTCGATGTCCAAGCCGGCGTCCAAGCCGGCCTTGATGTAGTCCACCCCGTCGGCCAGGGTGTAGGCCAACTCCAGATCCGCTGTGGCACCGGCCTCTTGGATGTGGTAGCCCGAGATCGAGATCGAGTTGAACTTGGGCATCTTGACGCTGGTGTAGCCGAAGATGTCGGAGATGATCCGCATCGACGGCTTGGGCGGATAGATATAGGTGTTGCGGACCATGAACTCTTTGAGGATGTCGTTCTGGATGGTGCCGGCCAGCTTCTCCGGCGGCACTCCCTGCTCCTCGGCGGCCACCACGTAGAGCGCCAGGATCGGCAGCACCGCACCGTTCATGGTCATCGACACGCTGACCGCACTCAGGTCGATCCCATCGAACAGCTGCCGCATGTCCAGGATGGAATCGATTGCCACCCCGGCCATTCCGACATCGCCCTGCACCCGGGGGTGGTCGGAGTCATAGCCGCGGTGGGTGGCCAGGTCGAACGCGACCGACAGGCCCTTCTGCCCCGCAGCGAGGTTGCGCCGGTAGAACGCGTTGGAGTCCGCGGCGGTGGAGAACCCGGCGTACTGACGGATCGTCCACGGCTGGTTGACATACATCGTCGGGTAGGGCCCGCGCAGATAAGGGGCTTCGCCGGGGAAGCTGTCCAGCGGGTAGCCGTCGGCGACCGCGGCAGCGCGGTCGGTGGCGGTGTACACCGGCTTGACCGCGATGCCTTCCGGGGTCTGCCACTCCAGCTGCTCGGGTGTGTAGCCGTGCGCGGCCGCGGCGGCCGCGACGTGCTCGGCGACGGCACTCGCAGAGGCTTCAGCGACCGGCGCCTTGTCCCGATCTCCGTGCAGCGCGACGTCGGCGAAGCTGGCCAGGGTGCCACGTGAGGTGCTGGTGGTCATGGCTCTCAAGCCCCCAATCGGGTGAGTAGGTCCGACAACACCTGCACCGCATCGATTTTCATGGTCAGGTAGTCGTCGGGCCGAGAATCGGTGTCGGCCGCGTCTTGCGGGCCCGCCAGGGCCTTGGCCGGGCCGGCCAGGTAAACCCTGGTGACCCCGGCCGCACGGGCGGCAGCGATGATCCCGGCGGCCTCGGCTCCGTATCGCGGGTCACTGCCGCACAACACCGCCACGGACGGCGACCCGGCCTGCGAAACGGCCTGAGCCACCCCGTCGGCGTCCACCGGCCCGGGGTTGACCGCCTCGATACCGCCGGAGGCCAGCAGGTTGGCGGCAAACGTGGTCCGGATGTTGTGCTCGGCCACCGTGCCCAACGGCAACAACAGCACCTGCGGCCGAGCGCCGGTACGGGCCAGGTAGGCATCGGAGCGGTCCCGCAGGGCCTCGAACTGCGCCGCATAACGTCGCAATCCCGTCGGGGCCGACTGGCTTTCAGACTCGGAAGACACCGCCAACGGCGGCTCGGCGAGGTTGGGGTACTCGTTGACCCCGGTGATCGCGCTGCGCCGGTGCGCGATGTCGTCGGCCCGGGCGGCGGCGACATCGGCGATCCGCTCGGCGATGTGATCACGGGCGGCTTCGAAGCCTCCCAAAGCCTCGATCTCCTGGAACTGGCGCCACGCCTGCTGCGCCAACTGCTCGGTGAGGTCCTCGACGAACCACGACCCACCGGCCGGGTCGAGCACCCGGCCCAGGTGCGACTCCTCCAGCAGCAGCAGCTGGGTGTTTCGCGCGATGCGCCGGGCGAAGGTGGCCGAGGTGCCCGGCTGGCCGCCCGGAATCGCGGCGTCGAACGGGCGCACCAGCACGGTGTCCGCGCCGCCCACACCGGCTCCGAATGCAGCCAGCGTGGTGCGCAGCATGTTCACCCACGGGTCGCGCTGGGTCATCATCGCCAACGACGTCTCGGCGTGGACGACGGCGGCGCCGGACTCCGGCGCCCCGGCCACCTCTGCCACCCGCGCCCAGAGCTGGCGCGCCGCCCTGATCTTGGCGATCGTCATGAACTGGTCGTCGTCGGCGGCGAGCCGGAAGCTGATCTGGCGGGCGGCGTCGGCGATCGACAGGCCCGCGTCGGTGAGCACCCGTAGATATGCCACCGCGGCGGCCAGTCCACCGGCCAACTCGCCGGCCGCGCCGGCGCCCAGGTTGTGCAACGCCGGGCCGTTGACGGCGATCGCGCGGACACCGGAGTGACCGGCAGCGCGCGACGCCGCCGCGACCACCTCGTCGATCGCCGGGGCCGGCAACTCGCCCAGCGAAGCGGTCAGCGGATCGGCACCCAGATCCACCGACAGGTTGGCACGGTTGTCCGGGTCGAGACCGTCGACCAGCGCCAGCATCGCGTCGGCGGCAGCGGTGTAGTCACCGGCCCCCGCTCCGTCGAGAAGCACCGGGACCAGTTCCAGGTAGACGTCGTCGAAGACCCGACGCAGCTCGCCGGCCGGCACGCCGGCGCCCCCGACCCGCACCGTCAGCGCGCTGACCCCGTCGGTCAGAGCACCCAGGACCGCGCCGTTGGTGTCCGAAGCCGACACCAGACCGTTAGCGGGGAAGACCTCGGCGACCTTCCAGCCGCTGTTGACGTCGCGCAGGGCGTCGGCGCCACGCACGTAGGGCCACCGCCCCGGCAGCGGCGGCTCCGGCAGCGCGTCGAAGGCGGTGTAGAGCGCCCGGATCGCGAAGCCGTCCGGCCCCTGCACGGGGGTGTCCAACAGACGTTCGGGCTCACCGCCGGTCTCGGAGTCGATATCGGCCGGCTCGCGGCGCGCGCTCTTGGCCAGCACCCCGGCCACCGCGGCACGCCAGCGGGCACGGGCCTGTTCCATGCCGGCGGGTTCGGCGGACACGTCGATTGACACCGGCGGCTCCTGTTGTTACTCATGAGTAGCGGATGGATCGCTACCCGACACGTGTTAACCAGGCTAAATGATGGCGGTCAGCGCGTGCGGCCGAGGTGCGCCGAGCGGAGAAACTCCCTGCCGTGTGACGCAGATCGTTAACCATCGGCCCGTACCCTGAGCCCCGTGAAGTCCGCCGCGACCGGAATCCCGCAGGCGCTGCGCAGTGCATGGCCGGCGCTTGTCACCATCGCACGCCAAGTGGCGGTGTGGCGGTTGGCATTGACGACCGGGGTAATCGCAACCCTGGTCGCGGTGGCACTGCTGGTGCCGGTGCCCACCGCCGTGCAGTTGCGGGACTGGGCGCAGACGCTGGGCCCGTGGTTTCCGCTGGCGTTTCTGGCCGCTCACACCGTGGTCACCGTATTCCCGTTTCCCCGTACCGCGTTCACGCTGGCCGCCGGCCTGCTCTTCGGGCCCTGGCTGGGCGTTGTCCTGGCGGTCTCGGCCAGCGCGCTGAGCGCCGTGACCGTGCTGATCCTGATGCGGGTGTTCGGTTGGCAGCTGAGCCGGGTGGTGCGTCATCCGCGGATGCACTCGCTGGACGCCCGGCTGCGTCAGCGCGGGTGGCCGGCGGTGGTGTCCCTGCGGTTGATTCCAGCCATCCCGTTCTCGGTGATCAACTATGCCGCCGGCGCATCGGCGGTGCGGCTGCTGCCTTACACGGTGGCCACCTTGATCGGGCTGCTACCGGGCACCGCCGCGGTGGTGGTGCTGGGCGACGCCCTCACCGGCGAGGTCAGCCCGCTGCTGTTCGCAGTGTCGGCGTGCACCGCCGCGGTCGGAGTGGCGCTGCTGGTCTACGAGGTGCGCACCCATCGCCGGCAACCGAACGCAGCGGGTACCGGGGTAACAGTTGAGCCCGCCGTGCCGGCGGTAACCTGCTGAGCATGTCCGCCCTCGCCGACGCCGCCAGCCGACTGCTGCGGTCGCGGCGGCTGACGCGGGCCCCGATCTGGCTGTATCGGGCACGACTCGGTGGCCTGCTCGGTGGGCGGCTGCTGATGCTCGAACACATCGGGCGCAAGACCGGCGCCCGACGCCAGGTCGTTCTGGAAGTACTGGAAGCCCGAGACCATCCCGACAGCTACATCGTCGCGTCAGGTTTCGGTGACCGGGCGCAATGGTTCCGCAATATCACTGCCAACCCCCGAGTGCGGGTCTACGCCGGCAGCCGGCGCCCCGCACCGGCCACCGCCCGGGTGCTCGACCAACCCGAGGCCGACCGGGTGCTGGGCGACTACATCCGGGCTCACCCCCGCACCTGGGAACAGTTCAGCGCGGTGCTCGAACGGACGCTGGGCCAGCCCGTCACCGCGACCGACACCGCCCTGCCGATGGTCGAGCTGCGCCTGGATCGGTGATTGGCCCGCTGGCAAACGACACGAAGGCCTCCTCAATCCGGCAACAATTCGGTGTAAAACGGTCTGCCCATATCGAGGGAATCACCGATATCCCGTTAAAGTCTTCCTCAGTGCCCTGTGCTGGCACAGCACAAATTCGACTGGTGCTCGACGGATTGAAGGGACCGGATCAATGGCTGATCGCAACGCCGCGGTGCGCAAGTATCTGACCGAAATGATAGGCACGTTTGTTTTCGTGTTCGCGGTGATCGGCATCGTCTTGTCCGGCACCGAATGCGTCGCCGCCACCGCGGTGGGCATCGGCGCTGCGCTGATGGTGATGGTCTACGCCAGTGGGCACATCTCGGGTGGCCACCTGAACCCGGCGGTTTCGATCGCCGCGTATTTGCGGGGCGCTCTGCCGTTGGGCGATCTGGGGCCCTACATCGTCGCCCAGTTGGTCGGTGCGCTCGCTGCATTCGGGGTCGGATTCGGGTTGTGGCACGACAAATATTCCAGCGGAACCCTTGATCTGACCGGGGCGGTTTGGCCGGCATTCCTAGCCGAACTGGTATTCACGTTCGCGCTCTGCTACATCGTGTTGCACACCGCAACGAGCAAAGACAGTGCCGGCAACAGCTTCTACGGACTGGCGATCGGGTTCATCGTCACCGTCGGTGTGGTGGCCGTCGGCGCCATCTCCGGTGCCTCGTTCAACCCGGCCGTCACCTTCGGCCTGATGCTGTCGGGCATCTTCGCCTGGAAGTTCCTCTGGGTCTACCTGGTCGCCCAGGTGCTCGGCGGGGTCGTGGCGGCCTACGCCTACAAGGCGACCACCCTCGACGAGCACACCGCCGCCCGCAAGGGCTAAGGCGATCGCAAGCGCGACGGAGTCGGGCGCTGCGGGTCGCCGCAAGGGCTAAGGCGATCGCAAGCGCGACGGAGTCGGGCGCTGCGGGTCGCCGCAAGGGCTAAGGCGATCGCAAGCGCGACGGAGTCGGGCGCTGCGGGTCGCCGCCGTGGCCTTAGCAACCCCCGTTACGACGCATTACGACTCCAGGGCCCGTACGCCGCTCCGAGCGGTGTCCGGGCCCTGGACCGTCATCACGGCGAACACCGCCAGCAGCAGCACCGCGGGAACAATATTCGCCGGGCGGTTGCGGACCCGCAGGTGAATGCCGAGCGCCCCGGCGAAATACAGCGTCAATACCGCGGTGGTCGCCCGGGCGACACCCGGGAGGCGGAACACCGAGGCCAGACCGAGCGCGGCGGCGGCTTTGGCCACCGGAACCGCCCAGCGGATCTCCGGCGGCACCCGCATGGCATCCATGTTCTTGGCCACGTAGGGCACCGGAATCGCCGACGCCACCGCGTCACCGGCCAGAAACGCGGACAGCGCCGCGTACGTCGGCCGTCCGGTCAGAACACTCACGCCAAGCCGGGATCGAGCTGCGGTGGCAGTATCGCGCCCTCGACCGGCTTGCGCGCCTCGGCCTCAGCTTTGGCGACCGCCTGCGCGATCGCCGGGTCGGTCTTGGTGGTGAACCAGTCGGCGACCTCGTCGCTGTCGTCCTCCGGCCGGTGCGGGTTCTCGTCAACGGGCGAGGGCTGGTAGCGGAAGACGCCGTCCTCGCCGGGGGCTCCGAGCAGCTTGGTGAAGCCCTGCAGGGCGGCGCCGAAATCGCTGGGCACCACCCAGACCTTGTTGGCCTCACCGCGAGCCATCTCCGGCAGCACCTGCAGGTACTGGTAGGCCAGCATCTCCGGGGTGGGCCGGCCGGCCTTGATCGCCGCGAACGTCTTCTCGATCGCCTTGGCCTGCCCCTGGGCCTGCAGGTAGGTGGCGGCCCGCTCACCCTGGGCCCGCAGCATCCGGGACTGCCGCTCGCCTTCGGCGGTCAGGATCGCCGCCTGTTTGGAGCCCTCGGCGGTCAGGATCTCGGCCTGCTTCTCCCCCTCGGCCTGTTTGATCGCGGCCTCACGCATTCCCTCGGCGGTCAGGATCATCGCCCGTTTCTCGCGATCCGCCTTCATCTGCTTCTCCATCGACGCCTGGATCGACGGTGGCGGATCGATACTGCGCAGCTCCACCCGCGCCACCCGCAGTCCCCAACGGCCGGTCGCCTCGTCGAGCACGCCGCGCAGCTGACTGTTGATCACCTCGCGGGAGGTCAGCGTCTGCTCCAGCGTCATGCCGCCGACCACGTTGCGCAGCGTGGTGGTGGTCAGCTGCTCCACTCCGACGATGTAGTTGCTGATCTCATACACCGCGGCCTTGGGGTTGGTGACCTGGAAGTAGACGACGGTGTCGATGTTCAGCGTCAGGTTGTCCTCGGTGATCACCGGCTGCGGCGGGAACGACACCACCCGCTCACGCAGGTCGATGCGGGCCCGCACCCGGTCGACAAACGGCAGCAGCAGAGTCAACTGGCCGCTGACGGTGCGGCTGTAGCGGCCCAACCGTTCGATCACCGCCGCCTCGGCCTGCGGAATCAACGCGACCGACTTGGCCACCACGATCGCCGCGAAAATCACCAGTACGGCCAGTAACACCAGGCCCGTCGTAGCGCCTTCCATGAGCACTTCCCTTCTTTACAGGACCTTGCCGACCACCGCGGTGGCCCCGTCGATATGCATCACCGTGACGTGCTCACCCGGCTCGAAGACGTCGTCGTCGGCGAGCGGGCGCGCCGTCCACACCTCACCGTCCAGCTTCACCTGGCCGCCATGCTGCTCGACGCGGTCAAGCACCAGCGCGGTCTTGCCCTGCAGGGCCAGCACCCCGGTCTCGCTGCCCAGCCCCGACCACAACCGCCGCCGCAGGGCCGGACGCACCAGAACCAGCAGCAGAATCGACACCACCAAAAACACCGCGCCGTCGGACCAGAGCGGCCAATCTGTCAGCCAGCTGGCGGCGGCCGCCGACAGCGCGCCGCCGGAGAGCATCAGCAGGAACATGTCGCCGGTGAGCGCTTCGGCACCGGCAAGCCCGAGTGCGAAGACCAACCAGATCAGGGCAGACGACATGCGGTCAGGATAGCCCGAGAATGCCGCGGACCTCTGCGGTCCGGGACCACCGACACCGGCAACTACACTGCCTTGCATCATGTGGTGCCCGAGTGTCTCCCTGTCGGTGTGGGCCAACGCCTGGCTCGCCGGCCAGGCCGCGCCCGACGACCTGTTGGACGCACTATCGGCTTGGGCGCCAGTGCAATCGGTGGCCGCCTATGACGCGATCAGCATCGGCGAGGCCGGCTGGGCGTGGCCCGGCGGGCACGACGGGGGTGCGGCATCGCTGCTGCAGGTGGTGCGCGGCGCGGCCGCTCCGGCTGCCGGGTCGGGCCTCTACCCGGTGTTTCCGGTTCCGGGCGACGTGCGGGGGCTGCCGGCCGGGACCGCATTCGCCCGCGAGGCGATCCTCGCCGGCGAGGCAGTGCTCATCGGTTCGCCGGGTTCGGCCTCACCGATCGGCCTGGTTCCGGCTTACCTGGAAGACACCGACTCCCCCGGCGCACTGTGTTGGACGGCCTTCCAGCTGACCAGCATGCCTGTCACCGATCAGCACGATCTGGGTGACTCCGAATACGCATTGCGCTCGGCGGTGCGAACAGCCGCCGAGGCATTGGGGTCCACCGCTTCACGCTGGGCGGACTACGGCGTCGAGGATCCGCGGCTGCGGGTCGAACAGATGATGGAAGCCGCTGCGCTGCACCGCATTCCCGACCATGCTCCGTCCCGTGCGGTACGTGTGCTGCAAAGCGCCGCCCATGTCGAGGCGATCATCACGGTCAGCGCCGAGCTGCTGACCGCCGGCGCGCAGTCGTCGGCCGCGGTGCAACGCGCCGTGGACGCGGTGCAGCCGCTGTCGATGGTGGTGCGCTCGGCGCGCAGCGCCGCGGTGAACGCGATCCTGCACTCAGCCTGGCGGACCTAACAACCCCTCGACGGCGACCCGCTTCGCCCGGCTCCGCCGCGCTTGCGATCACCGCTAGCCCCTCGGCGTGACGGCCACAGCACAGTGCGACGATCCGCACGGCGCTCCATTGACACCGAATCCGCAGCCCAGCCCAGCCCGGCCGGCGACGCGCCCGGGTACACCGCCGTCGCACAGCTCATCGATGAGCCCGTGCGCCAGTCGGGCCAACCGCCGGTCGGCGTTCGGGGTGGCCGCGCGGGCGTAGGCGATACCGGCCGCCTGCGCCTGCGACCGCACTTCGTTGTCGAGATCCCAGAGCACCTCGATGTTGTCGCTGAGGAATCCGATCGGGCACACGATCACCGCGCGGACCCCCGAGTCGGCCAGCACACCGAGATGTTCTTCGACGTCGGGCTCCAGCCACCGCACCTGCGGCGGCCCCGAGCGCGACTGCCAGACCTGGTCATAGTCGGCGTATCCGGCCGCGGCCGCCACCAGACCGGTCGCATAGCCGACCTGGCGGCTGTAGAGCCGCGGTCCGTAGCGTTCATCGGCGGCCACCGGTATCGAATGCGCGGTGAAGACCAGCCGGGCGGTGTCGCGCACGCCGACCGGCAGGGTGTCGGCAGCCGCGGCGATCGCCTCGGCGAACATCGCCACAAACATCGGATGGTCGAAATACTGGCGCAGTTTGACCAGTTCCGGGGCGTTCTCACCGACCGACGCCCGGGCCCGGGCGATGTCCTCGGCGTACTGCTCGCAGCCGGAATACCCACCCCAGGCCGAGGTCGGGAACACCGCGGCGCGGCGAATCCCGTCGGCGGCCATCTGCGCGACGACGTCCTCGATGTAGGGCTGCCAGTTACGGTTGCCGAAATACACCGGCAGGCCGGGCAATTCGGCACGCAATGCTTCGGCGAGCGCACGGTTGATCGCATTGATCGGCGACACCCCACCGAAATGCCGGTAGTGCTCGGCGACGGCCTCGAGCCGCGCCGGTGGCACGCCGCGTCCCCGGGTGACGTTCTCCAGGAACGGCCGGACCTGCTCGGGCCCTTCGGGACCGCCGAACGACAAGAGTAAGACGGCGTCTACGTCCACTCGGGATCCAGTTAGAGCAGCTGGGTGTGGGCGCCGCCGTCGGCGTAGACGACGGTGCCGGTGGTGGCCGGCAGCCAGTCCGACAACAGCGCGCAGACCGTCTTGGCCACCGGTGCGGCGTCCTTCATGTCCCAGCCGATCGGGGCGCGCTGGTCCCAGCCCTCTTCGAGCAGCCGGATCTGCTCGCCGGCTCCCTCACCGAGGGCACCACCGACGATCGCACTCATCGCCAGCGTCCGGATCGGTCCGGCCGCAACGAGATTCGACCGCACACCTTGCGCGCCGGCCTCGCGAGCCACGAACCGGTTCACCGATTCCAGGGCACTCTTGGCCACCGTCATCCAGTTGTAAGCCGGCATCGCCCGGGTCGGGTCGAAGTCCATGCCGACGATCGATCCGCCGGAGTTCATGATCGGCAGCACCGCCTTGGCCAGCGAGGCATACGAGTACGCGGAGATGTGGATGCCCTTGGACACGTCCTCGTAGGGGGCGTCGAAGAACGGGTTGATCCCCATGCCGGTCTGCGGCATGAAGCCGATCGAGTGCACCACACCGTCGAGCTTGTTGCCCTCCCCGATCACCTCGGTGATCCGCTCGGCCAGGGTGCCCAGATGCTCGTCGTTCTGCACGTCGAGTTCGATCAGCGGCGCCGGCTCCGGGAGTCGGTCGGCGATGCGCTGGATCAGTCGCATCCGGTCGAAGCCGGTGAGCACCAGTTGCGCGCCGGCCTCCTGCGCCTGTCTGGCGATGTGGAACGCGATCGAGGAGTCGGTGATGATCCCGGTGACCAGGATCCGCTTACCTTCGAGAATGCCTGCCATGTCAGTCCTTTTCCAATCGGGGGCGTCAGTGGCCCATGCCCATGCCGCCGTCGACGGGGATCACCGCGCCGGCGATGTAGCCGGCATCCTCGGACGCCAGAAAGCTGACCGCCCCGGCGACATCATCGGCGGTGCCGACTCGCTTGGCAGGGATGAACTCCAGTGCGCCTGCCTGGATTCGCTCGTCGAGGGCGCGGGTCATCTCGGTGTCGATGTAGCCGGGAGCGACGACGTTCGCGGTGACGCCCGCCTTGGACAGTTCCCGAGAGATCGAGCGGGCCATCCCGATCAGGCCTGCCTTGGCCGCAGCGTAGTTGGCCTGGTTGCCGATGCCCCACATACCCGAGACCGAGCCGATGAAGATGATTCGGCCGAACCTCTTGCGCTGCATGCTGCGCGATGCGCGCTGCGTCACGCGGAAGGCCCCGGTCAGGTTGGCGTTGATGACCTCTTCGAAACGCTCCTCGGTCATCCGCATCAGGAAGGCATCCTTGGAGATACCGGCGTTGGACACCAGCACCTCCACGGGCCCCTGGTGTTCCTCGACCTCCGTGAACGCCCGGTCGACGGCCTCGTTGTCGGTGACATCGCACTCCACCCCGAACAGGCCCTCCGGCGCCCCGGAACCGCGGTGGGTCACCGCCACCTTGTGGCCGTCGGCGGCCAGCCGCTGCGCGATTGCCAGACCAATGCCCCGGTTTCCGCCGGTGACGAGGACGGAACGGGATACAAACGGAGGTTTGCCTGCCGGCGTTTCGCTGTCAGTCACCGGCATAACTTATCGGACTGACGTGCTGACTCCGCGCTGAGGGCGCGCTCTACTCGCACTTTCGCACCCTGAGCGCAGTGTCGACGTCGGAACGAATCAGGCGGGCAGTCGCCGGTTCAGCAGCAGCGCCGCCAGCCCGGCCAGCGCCAGGATGAACGCGCCCAGCCGCAGCCAGCCGGTGCTGGCGTCACCGCGGATGGTCTCGTAGCCGATCTGGTCCTGCAGGGTGGCGTAAACCTCTTTGAGCTGGGCCAAGCTGGAGGCGGTGTAGGCGCTGCCGCCGGACAGGTCGGCGATCTTCTTCAGCGAGTCGTCGTCGACCGGCACCGGCTGGCGCTGATCGTTGATCTCCACGTAGCCATACGCCGTACCGAAGGAGATCGTCGAGACCGGCACCCCCTGGTCCTTGGCGGTGCGCGCCGCGGTGAATCCACCCTTGGGGTTGTCCGGGTTGGACGGCACCGTCTCCTTGCCGTCGGACAGCAGCACGATGCGGGCCGGCGGTGGGGTGTCGCCGCCGCCGATGACCGCACCCACGGTGGCGATCGCCTGCAGCGCGGTGAAGATGCCCTCCCCGGTGGCGGTCCGGTCCGCCAGTTGCAGCTTGTCGATCGCCGCCTTGGTGGCCTCCCGGTTGGTGGTCGGTGAGGTCAGCACGGTCGCGGTGCCGGCGTAGGCGATCAGCCCGAGGTTGATGCCCGCGGTCAGCTCATCGGCGAACTGCTTGCCGGCCTCCTGCGCGGCGACCAGCCGGCTGGGTTCGACGTCGGTGGCCCGCATCGACTGCGACACGTCGATCACCAGCATCACCACCGCACGGTTGCGCGGGATCCGCACGTCGTGGGTCGGGCCGGCCATCGCGACGGTGAACAGCAGCAGCGACCCGATCAACAGGATCGCCGACAGGTGCCGCCAGCGGGTGGGCGACTTGGGCGCCACGCTCTCCAGCAACTCCATGTTGGCGAACCGCAGGATCCGCCGCTGCCGCGCCACCTGCATCAGGATGTAGAGCGCGACCAGGCCGCCGATGACGAACAGGAACAGGAAGAACCACGGATGAGCGAAGCCGGACAGCGTCATCGGCCCGAGTAGCGGCAATGTCATAACAGACCTGTCTTTTGCATGCGGGTCGAAATCACGGCATCCCCGCCAGCGCGCCGCGCCGGCGTGACTCGACGAATCGGACGATGTCGGCGATCCAATCCCGGTCGGTACGCAATGACAGCAACGGCGCACCACAGCTGCGCAGCGCGTGCGCGACGTCGGCGCGGTGGGCGGTTGCGGCCCGCGCGAAGTCGTCACGCAGCTTGGCGTCGATGGTGAACTCGCGGGTGACGCCGGATTCGGTGTCCTGCAGCACCACGTCGCCGACGTCGGGCAATTCGACGTCACGCGGGTCGAGCACCTCGATGCCCAGCACCTCGTGGCGGGCTGCGATCGCGCGCAACGGACGCATCCAGTTGATCGGACCGAGGTAGTCGCTGATCACGACCGCCATGCCGCGCCGGCGTTCCGGACGGCGCAGCGCGTCGATGGCCGCCGCCAGATCGCCGCGCACCCCGAGGGGGGCCCGCGGAACGGTGGCGATGGTGCGAAGCAGCGTCTGCTCGTGGTTTCGCCCGGAGCGCGCCGGCACCCGCACGACCCGCTCGCCGTTGGCCACCAATGCGCCCAGCCGGTTACCGCCGCCGCTGTTGAGGTAGATGATGGCCGCGGCCGCGGCCACCGCCAGATCACGCTTCTCGCAGGTCGAGGTGCCAAAATCCATGCTGGCCGACATGTCGATCACCAGCCAGGTCTCCAGCTCCCGGTCGGCGATCATCTGGCGCACGTGCGGATGGGTGGTGCGCGCCGTGACCGACCAGTCCATCCGGCGCACGTCGTCACCCGGCTGGTAGAGCCGCGACTCGCCGGGCTCGGAGCCCGGGCCGGGGATCAATCCGAGGTGATCGCCGTGCAGTACCCCGTCGAGCTTGCGTTTGACGGTCAGCTCGAGGGTTCGCAGCGCCGCCGCCAACTTGGGGTCACGGATTCCACCGCGCAGCATCGACGGAGGCGCGGTGCTGGTTCCCGGGTCTGGTGCTGCCTGCCCGGTGTCCGGGCCGCTCACCGACCGCTGGCCACTGCCGCCGCGGTCGGGGCGCCCGGCGACGCTGAGTGCGGCTGCTGCGGAACGGCGTTCACCTGCGGCAGCGGCACCGTCTGCAACACCCGGTTGATGACGATCTCCGAGGTGATCTCGTCGGCGAGGGCGTCGTAGGACAGCACCAGCCGGTGCCGCAGCACGTCGGGGATGACCTCGATGACGTCCTGCGGGATCACGTAGTCGCGTCCACGCACCAGGGCCAGCGCCCGGGATGCGGCGATGATGCCCAGCGAGGCACGCGGCGAGGCGCCGAAGGACAGCCAGTTCTTCACGTCCGGCATGCCGAACTGCTCGGGCACCCGGGTCGCGGTGATCACCCGCACCACGTAGTCGACCAGTGCGTGGTGCACGAAGTTGTTGGCCGCCAGCCCCTGCAACCGCAGCAGGTCGCCGGGGTTGAGGATCTGCTTGGGCTCCGGCGGGGTGACACCCATCCGGTAGATGATCTCGCGTTCCTCTTCCGGCGACGGGTAGCCGACGTTGATCTTGAACAGGAAACGGTCCCGCTGCGCCTCCGGCAGCGGGTAGACGCCCTCGTGCTCGATCGGGTTCTGGGTGGCCATCACCAGGAACGGGGTGGGCAGCGGGAACCTCTTGCCGCCGATGGACACCTGGCGTTCCTGCATGACCTCCAGCAGCGCCGACTGCACCTTGGCCGGTGCCCGGTTGATCTCGTCGGCCAGCAGGAAGTTGACCATCACCGGTCCGAGCTCGGTGTCGAACTCCTCCCGGCCCTGCCGGTAGATCCGGGTACCGACGATGTCGGTCGGGACCAGGTCCGGGGTGAACTGGATCCGCGCGAACGAGCCGCCGACCACCCGGGCGAACGTCTCGACGGCCAGCGTCTTGGCGACGCCGGGAACGCCCTCGAGCAGCACGTGGCCCTTGGCCAGCAGTCCGACCAGGATCCGCTCGACGAGCTGGTCCTGCCCGACGATGACGCGCTTGACCTCGAAGATGGCCCGCTCCAGCGCGTGTACATCGGCGCCGAGTCCGCTACCGCCGACTGCGCCTCCCTCGGCACCAGCCGAACTCGGGAAACCGCTGGCGCCCGCGGGCGTCCCATCCGATGACGTCATCGAGAAATCCTCCACAAAGGTCGGTCAGACACAACTGCTTGCACGGCCCGGGAGCCGAGGGGCAGCGTCGTGCCCGCGTTTCACTATTCCAGGGATCGCAGCATCCGTCGACGTACGGCCCCGCTCGGTACGTCAGTACTCGATGATCCGGGTCAGATACGGCGTCATCCCGGAGGTCCGCACCGGGCTGACGACGACCTTGCCTGCGCTGCCCGAAGCCTCCAGCATCTTCCCGCCACCGAGGTACATCGTGACGTGCTGTCCGCCGCCGGGACCGTAAAGGATCAGGTCACCGCGGCGGGCCTGGTTGCGCGGAATGTGCCGACCGGCGTTGTACTGGTCACCGGAGAAGCGTGGGATCAACACGCCGACGCCGGCGAACGCGTAACGCATCAGACCCGAGCAGTCGAAACCGACCGTTCCGGCCCCGGAGTCGATCCCCTTGCTCGGACCGGTCAGCGAGCCACCGCCCCATGAGTAGGGCACTCCCATCTGCGAGCCGCCGCGGCGGATGACGTACTCGATGGCCTGCTTACCGTGCACCCGTTGGCCGGGTGACACATTGGCGGCGGCTTCGTCGCCGACGTTGAATCCCAGGCCGGACAGGAACTTGCGGCCCAGGTCCATGGTGGTCTGGGTGGCATTCGCGGTCGCCTGCAACGACGCGTTGGCGACCGCCAGCGGATCACCGGGCGCCCCCGCGCTGATCGTCGCCGGCAGGGTGGGGTCCCAGGGCCCCTCGGCCGCGGCCGGTCCGGCCAGGCCGAGCGTCAATGGGATCACCGCCAGCAGTGACCCGAGGACCTGGTAAAAACGCAAAAGACTCTGTCGCATCGCTCCGCCGTCAGTATTCGATGTATCGGACTACAAAGGGCGTCATGCCGCTTTTCCGTACCGGCGACACCTTCACGGGCTGGCCCACGTCGGGCGCCTCCAGCATCAGACCGTTCCCGAGGTAGAGCGTCACGTGCTGGCTGCCGCCCGGGCCGTAGAAGATGACGTCGCCGCGGCGCGCCATCGCCGTCGGGATCTGGCGGCCCATCTTGTACTGCGCCCCCGAGTAGTGCGGCAGCTTGATCCCCACCCCGGCGAACGCGTACAGGATCAGCCCGGAGCAGTCGAATCCGACGGTGCCGGAACCGGATCCGATGCCGCGGCCGGGGCCCGCGGCGGTCCCGCCGCCCCAGGAGTAGGGCACGCCGCGCTGCGAGAGCCCGCGACGGATCACGTACTCCGAGGCCTGCCTGCCGTACACCCGCGGGATCTGGCCGTTGTTGATCCCGGAGGATTCGGGACTGGCCAGGCCGATCGACTGCAGGAATTGGCGGCCCAGGTTCGAGGTCACCTGCGCCGAGGTCTGGGAGATCCCGAGCACCTGGTTGATGACGGCGATCGGGTCGCCGGGAATGTTGGCGCTGGGCACCATCGGCAGGGTCGGGTCCCATGCGCCGTCCCACTGGTCGGTGCGCTTGGCGGCCGGCACCGCCGCAGGGCCGGCGCCGGGGTCCACCGGGTTGCCCCACCGGTCACCCGACGGCCCGCCGGCCGGTGCGGGCTGCTCTGCGGGCTGCTGCTGGCGGCGGGCGGCGGCGAGCTTGGCCTGTGCCGCGTTGCGCTGCGCGGCCAACCGGTCGATCTCGCCCTGTTGCTCGCCGAATTTGCGCTGGGTGTCGGTGAGCGCGGCCACCGCGGCGTCCTGGCTCGACTGCGCATCGCCGACCGCCTGGTCGGCCTTCTGCTTGGCCAGCCGGGCGGCCGACTCCTTGTTCAACTGCTCGGTGCGGGCCCGCTTCAGGTTGTCCAGCGCCTGCTGGGAGCTGAGCGCAAGGGTCCGTCCCGCGGCGGCGGTGGCGATCATCTCCGACGGGTCGGTCGCAGTCAGGTAGCTGTCCGACGGCCCGTTGACGTAGGTCGACGCGGCGAAGGTGTTGAACCGCCGCTGGGCGGCGACGATCGCGGCGTCGGCATCGGTGATCGCCTGCCGGCCGGCCTCCACCTCCTGTTGTGCGGCGGTGGCGTCATCGCGCGCGGTCTGCAGCTCCACCAGGGCCTTGTTGACGCTTTCCTTCTCTCCGGCGATCTGGGCACCCAGGTTCTGCAGCTGCTGGTTGGCCTCGGCGACGTCGGCGATCAGCGCGGCGATACCGTCGGGGCTCGCCGGCGGTTCGGCTGCCGCCAGCCCGGGGGTGCCCAACAACAGCGCGGTGCTCAGCATCGACACTGCGGCGGGTTGGGTGAGCCTGGCGGCCCGGCGGAAGACAGAGCCGGCAGAGTCGGCAGCGCCACAGCGGATGCGTCTCATTCGGCTTGGATCTCCTCGGACTCGGGCAGGCGGCGCCGCGCTTCGGCCGGTGGCAAAGCACAGATACAACAGCTGCGCCTTTTGAACCATACGTCACATCAGTCACTGCAGAAACGTTCGTAACAAACTACGTCATTGTAATTAAGCCGGTTGTGACCGACTGGTGACCTAATTCTTTGCCATAGCCCAAATGAGAACGATCATTGATCACCCGTGAAAACGTATTCCAGCAGGTGTAAGCCGCTATTCGGCGGCGTCGACGCGCTCGGATGCGCGTTTGCTGCGCCGCTGCAGAAAACGGGTGCCGACGGCCGCCGCCAGCACCCCGATCAGCAGCGCCACCGTCAGCCCCGTCCACGACAGATCGGGGCTGGTCAATTCATTGAGGAAATTCTGCGCGGACACCACCGGATCGCCTGTTTTGGCGTGATCTTCGGCGGCCTCCAATTTGGCTCGGTGAAACTGGCCGCTGTAACTGCCGACGTAAGTAGTACTGAGCACCAGCACGGTGGAATCCGGATAGTCATAGCCCACCACCGTGGCGACGTCGCGAAGCGCGGTGTCCATCCCGGGGTTGCGGGCGACCTCGATGATCTTGAGGTCGATGCCGTCGCGGGCCGCGTCGGCGACCACGTCTCGCAGCGCCGGCACGTCGGCGGCCGGAGCGCTCACCCCGTCGGCTGCCACGGCGACCTTCACCAGCGCCATGCAGTCATCGGGCGGGGTGGCCGGGTCGAGGCCGACGGTGATGCAGAGCTCGCCGGGGATGTAGGCCGGCGGGTGCTGGATCGTCACGGTTCACGACGGTATCAACCCCGCTCAGGTGAGGTGAACCTTACTTCATACAGGACAATCGTACTGTTAGAGTTAGCGCGCCCGTCGGCGCGGACCCGTCGATGGATGAGAACTCGATTTCGGGGAGTTGAAGTGAGCAGCAAAGATTCGGTGAACTCGTTCGGAGCCCGCGACACCCTCACTGTGGGTGACGATGAATATCAGATCTACCGCCTCGACGCCGTCCCCGGCACCGAGAAACTCCCCTACAGCCTCAAGGTGCTGGCCGAGAACCTGCTGCGCACCGAAGACGGCGCCAACATCACCAAAGACCACATCAACGCGATCGCCAACTGGGATCCGGCCGCCGAACCCAGCGTCGAGATCCAGTTCACCCCCGCCCGGGTGGTCATGCAGGACTTCACCGGTGTGCCCTGCATCGTCGACCTGGCCACCATGCGCGAAGCCGTCGCGGCCCTGGGCGGCGACCCGGAGAAGGTCAACCCGCTGGCTCCGGCCGAGCTGGTCATCGATCACTCGGTGATCCTGGATGTGTTCGGCCGCGCCGACGCGTTCGAGCGCAACGTGGACCTGGAGTACCAGCGCAACGGCGAACGCTACCAATTCCTGCGGTGGGGCCAGGGCGCGTTCGACGACTTCAAGGTGGTTCCGCCGGGCACCGGCATCGTGCACCAGGTCAACATCGAGTACCTGGCGCGAACCATCATGATCCGCGAGGAGGCCGGAACCAAGATCGCGTACCCCGACACCTGCGTGGGAACCGACAGCCACACCACCATGGTCAACGGCCTCGGCGTGCTGGGCTGGGGCGTCGGCGGCATCGAGGCCGAGGCCGCGATGCTGGGCCAGCCGGTGTCGATGCTGATCCCCCGCGTGGTCGGGTTCAAGCTGACCGGTGAGATCAAGCCGGGCGTGACCGCCACCGACGTGGTGCTGACCGTCACCGACATCCTGCGCAAGCACGGCGTGGTGGGTAAGTTCGTCGAGTTCTACGGCAAAGGCGTGGCCGAGGTGCCACTGGCCAACCGCGCCACCCTGGGCAACATGAGCCCCGAATTCGGTTCCACCGCAGCGATTTTCCCGATCGACGAAGAAACGATCAGCTACCTTCGGCTGACCGGCCGCAGCGAGCAGCAGCTGGCGCTGGTGGAGGCCTACGCCAAGCGTCAGGGCATGTGGCACGACCCGGCTCGCGAGCCGGCATATTCGGAGTACCTGGAATTGGACCTGGGCACCGTGGTCCCGTCCATCGCCGGCCCCAAGCGTCCGCAGGACCGCATCGAGCTCTCCGACGCAAAGAACGCATTCCGCAAGGACATTCACAACTACGTGGATGAGGAGGGTGCCGCCCCGCACAGCAAACTGGACGAGGCCGTGGAAGAGTCCTTCCCCGCGTCGGACCCCGCGGTGCTGTCGTTCGCCGACGACGACGCGGCCGTGCCCTCGGCAGCCCACAACTGCAGCGGGCGGCCCAGCAAGCCGGTCAAGGTGGCCTCGGTCGAACGCGGTGACCACATCCTCGACCACGGCGCCGTCGTCGTCGCCGGCATCACCTCGTGCACCAACACCTCCAACCCCGAGGTGATGCTGGGTGCGGCATTGCTGGCCAAGAAGGCCGTCGAGAAGGGCCTGACCTCCAAGCCGTGGGTCAAGACCAACATGGCGCCGGGCTCGCAGGTGGTGACCGACTACTACAACAAGGCCGGCCTGTGGCCGTACCTGGAGAAGCTCGGCTTCTACCTGGGCGGCTACGGCTGCACCACCTGCATCGGCAACACCGGCCCGCTGCCAGAGGAGATCTCCGCGGCGATCAACGAGAACGACCTGTCGGTGACGGCGGTGCTGTCGGGTAACCGCAACTTCGAGGGCCGCATCCAGCCGGACGTGAAGATGAACTACCTGGCCTCACCGCCACTGGTCATCGCCTACGCCATTGCCGGAACCATGGACTTCGATTTCGCAACCGAACCGCTGGGGCGCGACACCGAGGGCAAAGACGTCTTCCTCGAGGACATCTGGCCGTCCACCGCGGAGATCCAGGAGACCATCGCCTCCTCCATCGACCGCGACATGTTCGTCAGTTCCTACGCCGACGTGTTCAAGGGCGACGAGCGCTGGCGCTCGCTGCCGACCCCGGAGGGCAACACCTTCGCCTGGGACGAGAAGTCGACCTACGTGCGCAAGGCGCCCTACTTCGACGGCATGCCCGCCGAGCCGGCACCGGTCGCCGACATCACCGGTGCCCGAGTGCTTGCGCTGCTGGGAGATTCGGTCACCACCGACCACATCAGCCCGGCCGGTGCGATCAAGAAGGGCACCCCGGCCGCCCAGTATCTGGAGGCCAACGGCGTCACCGCCAAGGACTACAACTCCCTGGGCTCACGGCGCGGCAACCACGAGGTGATGATCCGCGGCACCTTCGCCAACATCCGGCTGCGCAACCAGCTTCTAGATGATGTGTCCGGCGGTTACACCCGTGACTTCACTCAGGATGGTGGCCCGCAGGAGTTCATCTTCGACGCCGCGCAGAACTATGCGGCCCAGAACATTCCGTTGGTGGTGCTGGGCGGTAAGGAATACGGGTCCGGTTCGTCACGCGACTGGGCCGCCAAGGGCACCGTGCTGCTGGGGGTGCGCGCGGTGATCACCGAGTCGTTCGAACGCATCCACCGTTCCAACCTGATCGGCATGGGCGTGATCCCGCTGCAGTTCCCCGCCGGCGAGTCCGCGGCGTCGCTGAAGCTGGACGGCACCGAGGTGTTCGACATCACCGGCATCGAGGAGCTCAACAAGGGCAAGACGCCCAAGACGGTAAAGGTCATCGCCACCAAGGCTGATGGATCTCGTACTGCGTTTGATGCGGTGGTGCGCATCGACACCCCCGGTGAGGCCGACTACTACCGCAACGGCGGCATCCTGCAGTACGTGCTGCGCAACATGCTCAAGTCGAAGTCGCGCGTGTAGGCGGCGAGAACCTGATGCCCAGGGTCAGCGAGGATCACCTGGCGGCCCGGCGCCGCCAGATCCTTGACGGTGCGCGCCGGTGCTTCGCCGCCTACGGCTACGACCAGGCGACGGTGCGCCGCCTGGAGCAGACGGTCGGGCTGTCGCGGGGTGCGATCTTCCATCACTTCCGCGACAAGGACACGCTGTTCTTCGAGCTGGCCCAAGAGGATGCCGCGCAGATGGCGGAGGTGGCCGCCCGGTCCGGCCTGATCGGCGTCATGCGGGACATGCTGGCCGCGCCGGAGCAGTATGACTGGTTGGCCACCCGACTGGAGATCGCACGCAAGCTGCGCCACGACCCGGATTTCAGGCGCGGCTGGGCGGAGCGGTCAGCCGAATTGTCAGCTGCGACAACGGATCGGCTGAACCGGCAGAAGCAGGCCGGCCGGCTCCGCGACGATGTCCCCAGCGACGTGCTGCACTACTACCTGGACCTGGTGCTCGACGGCCTGGTGGCACGATTGGCCTCGGGCGAAGATCCCCAGCGGCTGTCCGCGGTTCTCGACCTGGTGGAGGATTCGGTGCGGCAGCGCTGATTTCGCGCCGCTAGCGAGACCGGGTGCGGTGATTGGGGCCGCCGCGACTGCGCATCGCGACACCGGACTCGCGCAGCATGCTGTGCACGGAACCGTACGATCGCCCGGTGGACGCCGCCAGGGTGCGGATGCTGGCCCCGCGTTCGTAGGCGTTGCGCAACTCGACCAGCTGTCGATCGCGCAGCTTGTCCGGCTTCGTCGTCGTCGCCACGTCCCCTCACCATCCCCTCGCTGAGCCAACGGGTTCAGCGTAGGAAGGCGTTGGCGATACCGGGCGGCTTTGGCCGAAATGCCGCCGCCGCGCTTGCGATCGGCGCTGACCCGACGGCGACGACCCGCAGCGCCCGGCTCCGCCGCGCTTGCGATCGGCGCTATGCCAGCTCGATCAGATCCCGGTACTCCGGCGACCAATGGTCCTCGGTGCCGTCGGGCAACAGCACCACCCGCTGCGGGTCGAGCGCCTCGGCCGCCCCCGGATCGTGGGTGACCAGTACGACGGCCCCGGCGTAGCTGCGCAGCGCGTCCAGCACCTGTTCGCGTGAGGCCGGATCGAGGTTGTTGGTCGGCTCGTCGAGCAACAGCACATTCGCGGTGGAGGCCACCAGCCCCGCCAGCGCCAGCCGGGTCTTCTCACCGCCGGACAGCGTGCCGGCCGGCTGATCCAGCTGCGCGCCGGTGAACATGAACGCACCCAGCAGGCCGCGCAGATCCTGCTCGGAGGTGTCGGGTGCGGCATGAATGGTGTTCTCCCACACAGTCGCCGCGTTGTCGATGGTGTCGTGCTCCTGGGCGAAATACCCCATCTTGCATCCGTGTCCGGGCTCCAACGCGCCTGCATCCGGTGTCTCGACACCGGCCAGCAGCCGCAGCAGGGTGGTCTTGCCGGCACCGTTGAGGCCCAGGATGACCACCCGCGAACCGCGGTCGATCGCCAGGTCGACGCCGCTGAAGACCTCCAGCGAGCCGTACATCTTGGTGAGGCCGGAGGCCATCAGTGGGGTGCGGCCGCACGGGGCCGGCGTCGGGAACTTGATGCGGGCCACCTTGTCGGCCACCCGCTCATCGTCCAAGGCTGCCATCATCCGATCGGCCCGACGCAACATATTCTGCGCTGCAACGGCTTTGGTGGCCTTCGCGCCCATCTTGGCGGCCTGGGTGCGCAGCGCGGAGGCCTTGCGTTCGGCGTTGGCCCGCTCACGACGGCGGCGCTGCTCATCGGTGGCCCGGGCGTCGAGGTACTTCTGCCAACCCATGTTGTACACATCGGCCTCACCGCGCACCGCGTCGAGGAACCACACCCGGTTGACGACGTCGGCGAGCAGTTCGACGTTGTGGCTGATCAGTACCAGCCCGCCGGTGTGCGCTTTGAGGAAGTCGCGCAGCCACCCCACCGAGTCCGCATCGAGGTGGTTGGTCGGCTCGTCGAGCAGCAGTGTGGTGGCGGAGTTCGCCGCGCCTGCTCCCCCGTCGGCTGCCGCGAACAGGATGCGCGACAGCTCGACACGGCGACGCTGTCCACCGGACAGGGTGCGCAGCGGCTGGGCCAGGACCCGCTCGGGCAGTCCCAGGCTGGTGCAGATCCGGCCGGCCTCGCTCTCGGCGGCATAGCCGCCCAGGGAGGCGAATCGCTCCTCCAGTTGGCCGTAGCGGCGGATGGCGCGGTCGCGGGCGGCCTCGTCGACGACCTCGGCCATCGCCACCTGCTGCTTCTCCAAGTCGGCCAGCAGGGTGTCGAGGCCACGCGCGGAGAGCACCCGGTCGCGCGCCACCACGTCGAGATTGCCTTCGCGGGGATCCTGCGGCAGGTAGCCGACGTCACCGCTGCGGGTGACGCTGCCGGCGTACGGCTCGCCCTCGCCGGCCAGGATTCGCAGCGTGGTGGTCTTGCCGGCACCGTTGCGCCCAACCAGTCCGATGCGGTCGCCGGGCTGCACCCGCAGTGCCGGTCCGACTGACGAGAGCAGGGTGCGCGCCCCGGCGCGGACCTCCAGGTCCGTTGCGGTGATCACGGCGCACTCCTGTTGTCGTACTACTTGTCGTCGGTGAAGACCGGTGGGCGCTTCTCGGCGCGCGCAGCGACGGCCTCTTCGAAGTTGCTGGTCAACAGGCGCACATAGAGCTGTCCGAGCCCCTCGGCCTGCATATGCCCCTCCAGACTACCGGCATCGAGTCCGCTCCAGAGCGTCCGCTTGGTCAATTCGGTACCCGGCCGGGAGAAACCGGCGATCCGCTCGGCCAGCTCGTAGCACGTATCGAGGAGATTCGGCAGGTCAACCACCCGGGAGACCAGGCCGATCCGCTCGGCCTCGTCGGCGTCGACGTCGCGGCCGGTGAGCATGATCTCAAACGCCCGCGACGCCCCGATCGCGCGCGGCAGCAGATAACTCAGCCCCAGTTCGCTGGCGGTCAGCCCGTTGTTGATCCCGGCTGCCCGGAAGTAAGCGCCCGAGGCGGCGACCCTGATGTCGGCCGCCAGTGCCAAGCACAGCCCGCCGCCGATGGCCGCACCGTTGACCGCCGCGATCACCGGTTGGTGCAGCCGCCGCAGGGCCAGGATGATGTCGTCGAGCAGTTCCATCGACCGCAGCCCGAAACTGGGCCGGGTCAGCCCGGCCACGTGCGGCACCGACCCGGCGGACTTGTGATCGGCGCCCGAGGAGAATCCCCGGCCGGCCCCGGTCAGCACCACCACCCGCACCGCGTTGTCATCGCTGACCTGCGCCAGCGCCTCGCGCAGCGGCACCATGACGTCGAACGCCATCGAGTTCATTCGCTCCGGTCGATTCAGCGTGATCAGGGCCACCTGGGGGCGCGGGCGTTCGACCTTGACAAATTCGGAGACGTACTCGGATGCGGGGCTCACGCTTGCACGCTATCGCGTGCTGACGCTCAGACCTGGTCGGGCTTGTCCTGGGAAGCCTGCGCCTCTTGGGCGGCCATCGCCGCTTCAACATCGAGATCCTTGACCTGTTGGACCAGGTGATCCAGCGCCGCGGCGGGCAGCGCGCCGGCCTGATTGAACACCAGCGTGCCCTTCTTGAACGCCATCAGGGTGGGGATCGACCGGATCTGCGCGGCGGCGGCCAGCTGCTGCTCGGCCTCGGTGTCGACCTTGGCGAACACCACATCGGGGTGGTTCTCCGAGGCGGCTGCGAAGGTCGGCGCGAAGGATTTACACGGGCCACACCAGGACGCCCAGAAATCGACGAGCACAATGTCGTTATCGGCGATGGTTTCTTCGAATTTCGCTGCGGTGAGGTCTTGAGTTGCCATGATTGGGCCAACGCCCGGATTCCCCGCGGTGTTCCCGGCCGCCGCCGGGCAATGACGGAGTGGCTTACACAGCGGGCTCACAGCGGAGAGCTAGCTGTGCGCTAACTCGGCCATTGACGGTAGTAGCACGTGTCCGACGGCACACCCGCCGCCGGACGTCGACGATCGGAGAAACGCTGATGTTCGCCCGCTCCAGCACACCTGCACCGGCGATCTGCACGCTCACGGGCGCCGCCGCGCTGTTCGCCGCCGCGCTGTTCGTCCCGGCCCCGGCCCACGCCCAGGGCGACCGCGTCATCGGCCCGGTCTCCTCGGTGTCCGGCACCACCTTCGAGGTGACGCGCCCGGCCGGCAACGCCACGGTGGCCTTCACCGACGCCACCCGGATCGTCGAGCCGGTACCGGCTCAGCTGGGCGAGGTCACCGCAGGCACCTGCATCAAGGCCGGCGCCACTCCGGACAGCGCTCCCGTCGACAGCGGTGCGATCACCGCGAAATGGGTGGCGATCAGCACCCCGGTCGACGGCAAGTGCCCGCAGCGGCCCGGTGGCGCCGACGCCCCCGCTCCGCCCGCACCGCACCGCGGAGTCCGCGGGGTCGTCGACTCCGTCTCCGGCGACACCATCACCGTGACCGGTGCGAGCGGGCAGACCACCGTGACGGTCAACGACGACACCCACCTGCGCCGGATGATCCCCGCTGCCGCGTCGCAGATCGCCGCCGGCAAGTGTGTGGCCGCGCGCGGCGAGAAGGACGGCGACGGCGTGCTGCAGGCGACCAAGGTCACGGTCTGGGCGCCCGACGAGGGCAACTGCCCCGAGCCGCCGATGTAAGCGGGGCTACCCCAGCACCTTCCCGTAGGTCTGCCGCCCCATCAGGTAAGTCGCCTCGACCGCCACCTCACGCAGGTCGGTCGGCGGGACGCGCCGTGGGTTCTGCGACAGCACAACGAGATCGGCGTACTTGCCGGCCTCCAGGCTGCCGATCTCGGTGTCCAACCGCAGCTGCCAGGCGGCGTTGAGCGTCTGTGCCCTGATCGCCGCGTCCACACCGATCCGCTGCTCGGGGGCCAGCACCCGCCCGCTGCCCTTGGCGATCCGGTTCACCGCGGTGGCGATGTTGCCGATCGGGTCGGGCGGGGTGACGGTGCCGTCGTTGTGGAACGAAACGCGCAGGCCGGCATCGAAGGCTGAGCGCGCCGACATCCAGTGCGCCCCGTGATCGGGACCGAACAGCTTGTCCACCAGCGCATCTCCCCAGAAGTAGATGTGCTCGATGAACAGGCTCGGGGTGACACCCAGGTTTGCGGCCCGGGCGAACTGATCCGGGCGCATGGCGCCGACGTGTTCGAGCCGGGGCCGCAGCGCCGGGGGCACCTGCGCCTGCTCGAAGGCGTCCAGCACGACGTCGATGGCGGCATCACCGTGCACGTGGCAGGAGACCTGCCAGCGCTGGTCGATGAAGGCCGTTGCCAGCTGCTGGATCTGTTCCGGGGTGTAGTTCATCCCCCCGCGGTGGTCACGACCCAGGCCCATGCCCGCCGTGGTCGCGTTGGTCAGGTACGGGAACGTGGTGAAGATGTTGCCCTGCCACGGTGACCCGTCGGCCCAGATCTTCATTCCGATCTTGTCGAACAGCACGTCTGCGCCGGCCCGCTTGCCCCGCACGTTGTTCGAGTCGTCGGCCAACTCCGGCGTGCCGATCTCGTAGGCGCGGACCCGTATCGCGCAGTCGGGCTGCTGGGCCAGCTTGCCGAACACCTCTGATTGCGCACGCGCGTCGTAGGAGTGCTCGGTGGCGGTCGCGATACCCGCGCGGGCTAGCTGGGCGTACGCCCAGCGCAGGTTGTCGCCGGCATTGGCCATGATCGCACCGGAGAACGGCGCGGTCAGCGTCATCAGCGCCGCCGCCTCGCGGACCTCGCCGGTCAGCTGTCCGTCGGGCCCGTGCAAATACTGCGCACCGGGCGGGTTGGGGGTGGTTTTGGTGATCTCGGCGGCGGCGAACGCGGCGGTGTTTCCGTAGCCGGCGTGACCGCTGTTGGTGATGATCACGACCGGGTTGTGCGGTGCCAGCCGGTCCAGTTCGGTGCGGGTGAACGACTGCAGTCCGGTCTGCAGCAGCGGATCGACACCGTTGAGCAGGATCGGCTGGCCCTTTGGCGTGTCCGCTACGGCCTCGGTGAGCTTGGCGAACACACCGCCGGCGGTCGAGACCGTGAAGGGCCGCACGTCGATGGCCGGCGGGGCCAGGGTGGTGCCCATCTCGAACGGGTGGCCATGCGGTTCCACGAACGCCGGCAGCAACGCTCGCCCGCGCAGGTCGACGACGGTGGTCTCCGATCCGCGCAGCCGCAGCACCTCTTCGGAGGTGCCGACCTTGCTGATCCGGGTGCCGGTAACGGCGAGTGCTTCGGCCTCAGGGGCTCCCGGCGCCACCGTGACCACCGGACCGCCGATGAAGATGGTGTCGGCCCCGGGCCCCCGCGATCCGCAGGCTGCGAGCCCGCCGACCGCCGTACCGGCCGCCGCAGCCGCCATCCCAGCCATGAACCGTCGCCTGCTCGTCGTCACCCTGTCCGCTCTTCCTCAGTCGCAGTCGACCGCCGCCAAAGGCCTTACGCGGTTCACGCGACGAGTATGGCAGCGACCGTCACACTACTGTCGTCCAGCCACCCGGCGTCACGTCAGATCGTCGTGGTCGCCGCGCGCCCACGCTGCGTGACGGTCGGCGGAAAACCGGACAGCGGCCACGGCATCGGAGTCGATGGCATTGGTGTACAGCCCGTAGATACGGTCGAATCGCAATTCCTCCAACGTTCCGGCCATCCGCTGGGCGACAGCAGCCGACAGCGGAATCCGGTTCGGATAGCTGCGCAAGAACGCCACGGTTCGCCGGTCGGAATTCGGGAAGATGGTGTCACCGACCAGCAGTACCCCGCGCCCGTCTGCACCGTCATCCCAGCATGCGACGGAGCTGCCCGGGAAGTGTCCGCCGACTTGAATCACGGTCAGCCCCGGCGCGAGCTCCAACCGGCCGGACCAATATCGGATCGCCGGATCCGGCCGCATCACCCACTCTTTGTCGGCGGAGTTGACGTGCACCGGCACCCCGCCGAGGCGGCGACCCCATTCCACTTGGACGCCGAACATGTGCGGGTGGCTGGTGACGACCCCCAGAACCGGGCCGTGTTCAAGTACCGCGGCAACCGCCGCGTCATCGACGAATCCCGGCGGATCCCACAGCATATTGCCGCTCGGCGTGCACACCAGCTTGCCCATCTGACCGATACCGAGCGGCGGATTGCTTCCGATCGCGATCAGCCCGGGTTCGAGGACGAAGACGCTGGATCGCATGCCCTCGGCGGCCAGGCCGTCCAAAGTAGCCCAGTGTTGGCCGTCCGGCGGCAACCATTGCCGGTCGTCGGCGCAGATCGCGCAGACGTCGGGTGTCGTCTCGTACTCGACGCCACAGGTCCGGCACACCCAGAAGGGGCTATCGGTCACCCTCAGACCGTGAAGCCGACGGCGCGCATCATCTCGCGACCCTCGTCGGTGATCTTGTCCGGGCCCCAGGCCGGCTCCCAAACCCAGGTGAGGTCAAGCTTTTTAACCAGACCCGAACCGACGGTGGCGTTCTCGACCTGCTCGGCGATCATGTCCTGCAGCGGGCAGGCCGGTGAGGTGAGCGTCATGTTGACGACGGCGGCCGCGCCGTCCTCGTCTTGGCGGATCGACAGGTCGTAGACCAGCCCCAGGTCCATGACGTTGATGCCGATCTCGGGATCGATGACGTCGTGCATCGACTCCTCGACCTCGGCGAGTAACTCGTCTGGTCCGGTTTCGCTCATTGCTTCATCTCCACGGTTGATCCGGCACCGGCCCGAACCGGTACCTGGGTTGGCACACTGGCTGATGCCAGCGTGTGTTCTGGTGCCCCGCCGGGCAGCTCAGCGAGAGCCCGCGCCAACGCGTCTTTGAACGCCATCCAGCCGAGCAGCGCGCACTTGACCCGCGCCGGGTATTTGGCCACCCCGGCGAACGCGATCCCGTCGCCGAGGACCTCCTCGTCGCCCTCCACAGACCCCCGCGACGACACCATCTCGTGGAACGCGTCGAACGTCGTCAAGGCCTGCGCGACCGTCGTCCCGATCACCTGGGTGGCCAGCACCGAGGTTGCCGACTGCGAGATCGAGCATCCCTGCCCGTCGTAGGAGACGTCGGCGATCCGCTCACCGTCGGCCGACAGCGCCACCCGCAGGGTCAGCTCGTCGCCGCAGGTCGGGTTGACGTGATGTACCTCGGCTCCGTAGGGCTCCCGCAGTCCGCGATGCTGCGGATGCTTGTAGTGATCGAGGATCACCTCCTGGTAGAACTGCTCGAGGCGCATCTCACGCTCCGCCAAAGAATTTCACGGCGCGGCGAATCCCCGCCAGCAGTCGCTCGACCTCGTCGTGGGTGTTGTACACCGCGAACGACGCCCGGGCGGTGGCCGCCACATTGAACTTGCGGTGCAACGGCATTGCGCAGTGGTGACCCACCCGCACCGCGACCCCGTCGTCGTCAAGCACTTGGCCGACGTCGTGTGCGTGCACGCCGTCGATCACGAACGAGACCGGGGAACCGCGGTCGGTCATCGTCGTCGGACCCACGATGCGCACCCCGTCGATGCCGGCGAGTCCATCGAGAGCGGCGGCCACCAGTTCGCGTTCGTGGGCTTCCACCACATCCATCCCGATCACGTCCAGGTAGCGGGCGGCCGCGGCCAGCCCCACCACCTGCGAGGTCATCGGCGTGCCCGCCTCGAAACGTTGCGGCGGCGGCGCGTAGGTGCTCGACGACATCGTCACGGTCTCGATCATCGATCCGCCGGTGAGAAACGGCGGCAGCGCCCCCAACAGGGCACGCCGGCCGTAGAGCACACCGATCCCGTTGGGCCCCAGCATCTTGTGGCCGGAGAACGCGGCGAAATCGACGTTCAGTTCATGCAGGTCGACCGGCTGGTGCGGCACCGATTGGCAGGCGTCCAGCACTGTGAACGCACCCACCGCCTTGGCCCGCGACACCAGCTCGGCAACCGGCGCCAGCGCGCCGGTCACGTTCGAATGATGGGTGAACGCAACGACTTTTACCCGTTCATCGAGTTTCAGCGAGTCCACGTCGATGCGGCCGTCGCTCGTTACGCCGTACCACTTCAGCGTCGCGCCGGTGCACCGCGCCAATTCCTGCCATGGAATCAGGTTGGCGTGATGTTCCAGCTCGGTGGTGACTATGACGTCGCCCGGGCCGACGGCGGCCTCGAAGCGGTCATCGCCGAGCGCATACGACACCAGGTTCAGCGACTCGGTGGCGTTCTTGGTGAATACCAGTTCGTCCGGGGCGGCGCCGACGAAGCGCGCGATGGCCGACCGGCCGTCCTCGTAGGCGTCGGTGGCCTCCTCCATGAGCTGGTGCGCCCCGCGGTGCACCGCGCCATTGGAGTTGAGCAGAAACTCCCGCTCGGCATCGAGCACCTGCAGCGGGCGCTGCGAGGTGGCGCCGGAGTCCAGATAGGCCAGCCGGCTTCCGCCACGCATGACGCGGTTCAGGATCGGGAAATCCGCCCGAATCGCGTCCAGGTCCGGCGCCGCCGGACGACTGACCGAGAGTGTCACGTCACGCCCCCGCTGCTGCCCCGGTGAAGCGTTCGTAGCCCTTCTCCTCCAGCTCGTCGGCGAGTTCGGGACCACCCGACTCGACGATCCGCCCGCCCGAGAAAACGTGCACGTATTGCGGCTGGATGTAGCGCAGGATGCGGGTGTAGTGCGTGATCAGCAGGATGCCACCGTTCTCCGCCTGCTGGTAGCGGTTCACCCCTTCGCTGACTGCCCGCAGCGCATCGACGTCCAGGCCGGAGTCGGTCTCGTCGAGGATCGCGATCTTGGGCTTGAGCATGCTCAGCTGCAGGATCTCGTGCCGCTTCTTCTCGCCGCCGGAGAAGCCCTCGTTGACATTGCGGTCGGCGAAGCCGGAGTCGATACCCAACTCGGTGAAGGCCGCCCGCTGCTCCTTGATCCAGGGGCGCAGCTTCGGCGCCTCGCCGCGCATCGCGGTCACCGCGGTGCGCAGGAAGTTCGACATCGACACCCCCGGCACCTCGACCGGGTACTGCATGGCCAAAAACAGGCCGGCGCGGGCCCGCTCGTCCACCGTCATCTCCAGGACATCCTGGCCGTCGAGGGTGATCGACCCGGACGTCACGGTGTACTTGGGGTGGCCGGCGATCGCGTACGACAGGGTGGACTTGCCCGAGCCGTTCGGCCCCATCAGGGCATGTGTCTCACCGGATTTCACCGTCAGGTCGACGCCGTGCAGGATCGGGATCGTCGCCGCGCCGTCATCCCCGACGCCGCCCGGCGACACACTCACGTGCAGGTCTTTGATTTCCAGTGTGCTCATTGCTGATTCGTGTCCTTAAGTCTTTCGATGCGTTCGGGTTTACTTGTTCTCGGTGACCGCGAGTTCACGCTCGACGGCTTCGGTGAGCCGTTCCTGCACTGAGGGCACGGGGATCCTCGAGATGATCTCGCCGAAGAAGCCGCGCACGATCAGGCGTCGGGCCTGATCTTCCGGGATGCCCCGCGCCTGCAGGTAGAACAGCTGCAGGTCGTCGAATCGCCCGGTCGCGCTGGCATGTCCGGCCTGGATGATCTCGCCGGTCTCGATCTCCAGGTTGGGGATCGAATCGGCCCGGGCGCCCTCGGCCAGCACCAGGTTGCGGTTCACCTCAAAGGTGTCGGTGCCGACACCTTCGGCGCGGATCACCACGTCCCCGACCCAGACGGTACGGGCGTCCGGGAGCCCTGAAGCCGGGTCGCCTTGCAGCGCACCCTTGTAGAGCACGTTGGAGCGGCAGTTCGGCCGGCTGTGGTCGACCAGCAGTCGCGATTCCAGGTGCTGACCGTCGTCGGCGAAGTACAGCCCGAGCAGCTCGGCGTCACCGCCCGGGCCGTCGAACCGGATCCGGCCGGTCAGCCGCACCAACTCGCCGCCCAGCTGCACGGCGGTGTGGCGCAGCACCGCGTCCTTGCCCAGCGCCGCGTGGTGCATGGTGACATGCACCATGTCCTCGGCCGGATCGGCGATCCACACCACGGTCAGCTGGGCAGCATCGCCGACGACGAATTCGATGTTGTCGGCGTAGGTTCCGCTGCCCCGCACATCGATCACGACCGTCGCGCGCGACAGTTCCTCGGCCCGCAGCTGCAGATGCCCGTAGGCCACCGCATCGGCACCTGGGCCGGTGACGGTGATCGCGATCGGCTCCTCGACGACGGCCTCCTTGGGCACGGTGACCACCGTCGCCTCGGAGAATGCCGAGAAGGCTTGGGCTGCAACACGGTCCGCGGGAATGCCCGCCTCACCCAGCCGCTTGTCGCCGCGGGTGACGGTCTCGGTCCGCACCGATGCGTCCGCGGAGACTGTGATGGTGGCGGCCTCATTGGCGACCGCGGAACCGTCGTGCAGGCCGCGCAGCCGGCGCAGCGGGGTGAACCGCCACGCCTCGTCACGACCGTGCGGCACCTCGAAGGCATCCACGTCGAACGAGGTGAATTGTGCCCCTTTGTTGACGCCTTCGGCCGCTTCGGTCAGATTGGCAGCCGGGTTTGGACTCAAACCAGTCGAAGTCACTAGCCTACCGAGCCTTCCATCTGCAGCTGGATCAGCTTGTTGAGCTCCAGCGCGTACTCCATCGGCAGTTCCTTGGCGATCGGCTCGACGAAGCCGCGCACCACCATCGCCATCGCCTCGTCCTCGGTGATGCCGCGGCTCATCAGGTAGAACAACTGGTTCTCGCTGACCTTGGACACGGTGGCCTCGTGGCCCACGGTGACGTCGTCCTCACGGATGTCGACGTAGGGGTAGGTGTCGCTGCGGCTGACATCGTCGACCAGCAGGGCGTCACACTTGACGCTCGACTTCGACCCGTGCGCACCCTTGTGGATCTCCACCAGGCCGCGGTAGGAGGAGCGGCCGCCGCTGCGCGCCACCGACTTGGAGACGATGTTGCTCGACGTGTTGGGCGCCAGGTGCAGCATTTTGGCGCCGGTGTCCTGGTGCTGGCCCTCACCGGCGAACGCCACCGAGAGCACCTCGCCCTTGGCGTGCTCGCCGGTCATCCACACCGCCGGGTACTTCATGGTGACCTTGGAGCCGATGTTGCCGTCGACCCACTCCATGGTGGCGCCGGCCTCGGCGCGGGCCCGCTTGGTGACCAGGTTGTAGACGTTGGTCGACCAGTTCTGGATGGTGGTGTAGCGGCACCGGCCCCCGGGCTTGACGACGATCTCCACCACCGCCGAGTGCAGCGAATCCGATGAGTACATCGGCGCGGTGCAGCCCTCGATGTAGTGCACGTAGGCGTCTTCGTCGACGATGATCAGGGTGCGTTCGAACTGGCCCATGTTCTCGGTGTTGATCCGGAAGTAGGCCTGCAGCGGGATGTCCACGTGCACCCCCTTGGGCACATAGACGAACGATCCCCCGCTCCACACCGCGGTGTTCAGCGCGGAGAACTTGTTGTCCCCGGCCGGGATGATCGTGGAGAAGTACTGCTTGAAAACGTCCTCGTGCTCTTTCAGCGCGGTGTCGGTGTCGAGGAAGATAACCCCTTGCGCCTCAAGGTCTTCCCGGATCTTGTGGTAAACAACCTCTGATTCGTACTGGGCGGCGACCCCGCCGATGTAGCGCTGCTTCTCCGCCTCCGGGATGCCCAGCCGGTCGTAGGTGTTGCGGATGTCCTCGGGCAGGTCGTCCCAGGTCTGGGCCTGCTTCTCGGTGGACCGGACGAAGTACTTGATGTTGTCGAAGTGGATGCCGGACAGATCCGAGCCCCAGTTGGGCATCGGTTTCTTCAGAAATGTCCGGTAAGCCCGCAGCCGGGCCTCGAGCATCCACTCCGGCTCACTCTTCTTCGCGGATATGTCGCGCACGACGTCTTCGGACAGCCCGCGCCGAGCGGCGGCGCCCGCGACATCGGTGTCGGCCCAACCGTATTCGTAGCTGCCCAGCGACGCGATCGTCTCGTCCTGGGTCAGCGGCTCTATGGCCGCCGAAGAGGTAGCGGTGACCTCCGGCGTGAGTGTCATGGTGACGCTCCTTCGGTGCTCGTGATGGCTTCGGCGCAGGTTGTGCGCCGAAGGTCGATCGGTGCTGCTAGTGCTGTTTTTTGGCGGTACCGGGCTTGCCGGCTTTGGCGGGCTTGCCGGCCCTGCCGGCTTTGGTGGTCTTATTGGTCAGGGGTACGTGGGTGGTGCAGACGTACCCGCCGTCGACGATGGTGGCCAGCGGCTGAACGTGGGTGCCCAGTACTTCGGCCATCGCCTGCCGCTCGGCCCGGCACAACTCCGGGAACTCCTTGGCGACGTTGGCCACCGGGCAGTGGTGCTGCAGGATCTGCACCCCCGGCACGCCGCCGTCCACCCGTGCGGTACTGGCGGCGTAACCGGCCCCGGTCAGCGCCACGGCGATCCGTTCGGCGGTCGCCTCGAGGTCACCGTCGGCGGCGGTGTCGTCACCCGCGGCAACGGTCGCGACCTCGGACAGGATGGTGTCGATACGCTGCCGGGCGAAGGCGACCACCGCGTCTTCGCCACCGATCTCGCGCAGCTGGCGCATCGCGGCCACCGCGAGATCGTCGTAGCGATGGCCGAGCTTGCCGCGGCCGGCAGCGGTCAGCTGGAACCGCTTGGCGGGCCGCCCGCGCCCCACCTGCTGCCAGGACGCCGCCGCATGCGCCTCGGCATCGCCCATCTCGATCAGGGCGTCGAGGTGGCGCCGCACCCCGGCGGCCGACAACCCCAACTGCGCGCCGATCTCACCAGCGGTGATGGAGCCGGACTCCATCAGCAGGCGCACCACCGCGTGGCGGGTGCGACCCTCGGGTGAGTCATGGCTACCGACGACGTCAGGCACCGGTTGAGTCTCAGGCAAAACCGCACCGCCGGGGCGCTGCCCGGCGGCTTCGGTTGCGGCCGTCGCCTCAGCCTTGATTTTCACAACACCAGTGTGACGCAATTCCCCGGCCGGGTCTAGAAAGGGTTACCTCAGTTCGGCCCGAATCGGCCGTTGCGCTCGTCACAGCGCGCGCATGCCGGCCGGCGGATGATGGGCCGTTACGCTGCTGGGATGGCAGTCCGCCGGCACTCGCTGAGCACGTCGATCGCGCACCTGCACGGCGACGAGCGCACCGTCGGCTCCCCCCTCAACGACGCTGAACTTGTCGCGCTGCAGCGCACCCGGCTGTTCGGCGCCACCGGGACCGTACTGATGGCGATCGGTGCGTTGGGGGCCGGTGCGCGGCCGGTGATCCAGGATCCCACCTTCGGGGTACGGCTGCTGAACCTGCCCTCACGGCTGCAGACGGTGGCGCTGACCATGACCACCACCGGGGCGGTGATGATGACGCTGGCCTGGCTGATGCTGGGCCGCGTCGCGTTGGGCCCGCGCCGGATGTCGCGCAGCCAGCTCGACCGCACCCTGCTGCTGTGGATGCTGCCACTGCTGGTCGCCCCGCCGATGTACAGCAAAGACGTGTACTCCTACCTGGCCCAGAGTCAGATCTCCCGGCTGGGCCTGGACCCCTATCGGGTCGGCCCGGCGCCGGCCCTGGGACTGGATCACGTGTTCACCCTGTCGGTGCCCAGCCTCTGGCGGGAGACACCGGCCCCCTACGGACCGCTGTTCTTATGGATCGGCCGGGGAATATCGGCGTTGACCGGGGAGAACATCGTCACCGCGGTGTTGTGCCACCGGGTGGTGGTGCTGGTCGGCGTCGGGTTGATCGTGTGGGCGGTGCCGCGCCTGGCGGCGCGCTGCGGAGTGGCCGAGGTCAGCGCCCTGTGGCTGGGGGCGGCCAACCCGCTGCTGTTGATGCACCTGGTCGCCGGCATCCACAACGAGGCACTGATGCTCGGCCTGATGCTGACCGGCACGGAGTTCGCGCTGCGCGGGATCACCGCGGCACAACCGCTGCTGCCGGATCTGCGCCGGCACCCGCGGGACTGGGCGCCGCTGCTCGAACTGATCGCCGGCGCGGTACTGATCACGATGTCGTCGCAGGTCAAGCTGCCGTCGCTATTGGCGCTCGGATTCGTGGCGATGGCCCTGGGCTGGCGCTGGGGCGGCGACCTGCGGGCGTTTCTGCTCGCCGGCGCCGGGACCAGCGCGCTGGCGGCGGCGGTGATGGCCCTGATCGGCTGGGCCAGCGGGCTGGGCTTCGGCTGGGTCTTCACCCTGGGCACCGCCAACGTGGTGCGCAGCTGGATGTCGCCTCCGACGCTGCTCGCCCTCGGCACCGGCCAGGTCGGAATCCTGCTGGGTCTGGGCGATCACACCACCGCGGTGCTGTCGCTGACTCGTGGCATCGGCGTGCTGATCATCGGGGTGATGGTGATCTGGCTGCTGCTGGTGGTGTTCCAAGGACGGCTGCATCCGGTCGGCGGGCTCGGCGTCGCGCTGGGCATCACGGTCCTGCTGTTCCCGGTGGTGCAGCCCTGGTACCTGCTGTGGGCGATCATCCCGCTCGCCGCCTGGGCGACCCGCCCGAGCTTCCGGATCGCGGTGATCGCGGTGACGCTGGTGGTGGGCATCTTCGGGCCGACCGCCAACGGCGACCGCTTCGCGCTGTTCCAGATCGTGGACGCCACCTTGGCCAGCGCCATCGTGGTGCTGGGGTTGTTCCTGCTGACCTACCGGCACCTGCCGTGGCGGGCGTTGCCCACCGCGCCCGGGCGCCCCGGTGGTGACACGACGCCGGGACCCACCCCGCGGCCCACCCCCGTCGCCGACGCTTACGCTGATTCCCCGTGAACTCAGGTGTCGCGGTCCGGTTGCGTGGAGTCCGCAAGCGTTACGGGGCCGGTCCGTCGGCGATCGAGGCGGTCGCCGGCCTTGATCTCGAGGTGCACACCGCCGAAGTGTTCGCGCTACTCGGCCCGAACGGCGCCGGCAAGACGACGACGGTCGAGATGTGCGAGGGCTTCGTGGGCCCGGACGCCGGCACCATCGAAGTACTCGGGCTGGACCCGGTCGCCGACAACGACCGATTGCGGGAACGCATCGGGGTGATGCTGCAGGGCGGTGGCGGCTACCCGGCGGCCCGCGCCGGCGAGATGCTCAAGCTGGTGGCGTCCTACTCCGCGAACCCGCTGGACCCGCAGTGGTTGCTGGACACCCTGGGCCTCACCGATGCGGCCCGCACCACCTACCGTCGGCTCTCGGGCGGGCAGCAACAGCGGCTCGCGCTGGCCTGCGCCCTGGTCGGCCGCCCGGAGCTGGTGTTTCTCGACGAGCCGACCGCCGGCATGGACGCCCACGCGCGGCTGCTGGTGTGGGAGCTGATCGACGCGCTGCGCCGCGACGGCGTGACCGTGGTGCTGACCACGCACCACCTGCGCGAGGCCGAGGAGCTGGCCGACCGGCTGCTGATCATCGACCACGGGATGGAGGTGGCGGCCGGAACGCCCGAGGAGTTGACCCGTAGCGGCGCCCAGGGCCAGGTGCGGTTCAGCGCACCTCCGCGATTGGAGCTGTCGTTGCTGGTCGCAGCGTTGCCGGAGGGCTACCGGGCCAGCGAGGTGCAGCCCGGCGAGTACCTCGTCGAAGGACCGGTCGACCCGCAGGTGCTGGCGACGGTGACCGCGTGGTGCGCCCGCCTCGACGTGCTGACCACCCAGCTGCGGGTGGAGCAGCGCAGCCTGGAGGACGTGTTCTTGGAACTGACCGGACGGGAGCTGCGCGCATGAGTCGCGTCGACGACGATGCAGAGCGTAGCTTGCGGAGCGATGAGGAGGAGCGGCGCCAATGAGCACAGATCAGTCCTTCCCGCCCGGCACCTTCACCCCCGACCCGCGGCCCGCCGGTGTGCTGGCCATGCTGGCCGCGCAGTACCGGCTGGAGCTGACGCTGTTGTTGCGCAACGGCGAGCAGCTGCTGTTGACGATGTTCATCCCGATCACGTTGCTGGTCGGGATGTCGGTGCTGCCGCTGGGACCATTCGGCGAGAGCCATGCCGAGCGAGCCACCGCGCTGCTTCCGGTGATCATGGCGCTGGCCGTGATCGCCACCGCCTTCACCGGCCAGGCGATCGCGGTGGCGTTCGACCGCCGCTACGGAGCGCTGAAACGACTGGGCGCCACCGCGTTGCCGGTGTGGGGAGTCATCACCGGCAAGTCACTGTCGGTGGCGACCGTGGTGCTGCTGCAGTCGGTGTTGCTCGGGTCGATCGGCGTCGCGCTGGGTTGGCGACCAACGCTGCTCGGCCTGGGCCTGGGAGCAGTGGTCATCGCGCTGGGGACGGCGTGCTTCGCGGCGGTGGGGCTGCTGCTGGGCGGCAGCCTGCGGGCCGAGATCGTGCTGGCCGTCGCCAACCTGATGTGGTTCGTGTTCGGCGGATTCTCGGCGCTGACGGTGGAAACCGAGCTGGTGCCCGATGTGATCCGCTGGCTTGCCCGGCTGACACCGTCCGGCGCGCTCACCGAAGCGCTGGCGCAGGCCCTGACCGTCTCGTTCGACTGGTTCGGGGTCGCGGTGGTGGCGGTGTGGGGTCTGCTGGCCGGTGTCGGCGCGGTGCGCTGGTTCCGATTCAGCTGACGGGCCCGTACCGCCGCCTGGGTCCTACCTACTACGGGCTGTAGTTACCAATCCTCTACGATCAGGCCCGTGCGACGCTTCCTGATGCGCCTGGTGGATCTGCTGCCCGACCCGAGCCTGCGCACCCAGCGGTTGCTGGCCGCCGCGGTCGTGTTCACCCAGGGCTTCATCTCGGTCACCGGTGCGATCGTCCGCGTCACCGCCTCCGGGCTGGGCTGCCCGACCTGGCCGCAGTGCTTCCCGGGCAGTTACGTCCCGGTGGCGGTCTCGGAGGTGCCGCGAATCCATCAGGCCATCGAGTTCGGCAACCGGATGGTGACCTTCGCGGTGGTCATCACCTCGGCGCTGGCGGTGCTTGCAGTGATCCGGGCGCGGCGGCGCAGGGAGGTTCTGATCTACGCCTGGCTGATGCCGGCCTCCACGGTGCTGCAGGCGGTGATCGGGGGTATCACGGTGCGCACCGGGCTGGCCTGGTGGACGGTGGCCGTGCACCTATTGGTCTCGATGCTGATGGTCTGGCTGGCGGTGCTGTTCTACGTGAAGGTCGGTGAGCCCGACTTCGAGGACGGGGCGACGGCCGTGGTAACCCACCGGGTCCCCTCGGCCCTGCGCCGACTGACCGCGCTGTGCGCCGTCGTGCTGGCCGCGGTGCTTGCCACCGGCACCCTGGTGACCGGCGCTGGACCGCATGCCGGCGACAAGAGCGCGACCCGGACGGTCGCCCGGCTCAAGGTCGAGGTGGAAACGCTGGCCCACCTGCACGAGTCCCTGCTGATCTGCTTCCTCGGACTGGTGGTGGGCCTGGCGTTCGGGCTGGCTGCGGTGCATGCGGCGAAGCCGGTGACCCGCCGGCTTGCGGTACTGATCACCCTGACCTTCGGGCAGGGACTGATCGGCGTCGTCCAATACTTCACCGGGGTACCGGCCGTGCTGGTCACCATGCATGTAGCGGGCGCAGTGCTGGTCACCGGCGCGACCGCGGCGCTATGGGCGTCGATGCGCGAGCGGACCGAGTCCCAGTCGGTCCAGGGCTGACTCCACCGCCAGCGTGAACCGCCGCTGCGCGTCGTCGCGGTCGGCGGCAGCCAATCGGCGCCAACCCAGCTGTGGCGCAATGAGATCCAGACTCACCAGCCGCACGTCCTCCGGCGGGCCGATCACATCGGCGCGCGCGTACAGCAGTTCATCGATGCGAATGCTCAGGCGCTCCGCCGCCGCACGGAGGGCCGACCGGCCCAGGTCCCACATCTCGAAATCGGGGTCGACGGCGTGCCCGGCATCGGCCACCCGGAAGGCATGCGACTGGCCACCGGCGAAAAAGATCAGCGCGATCGAATCCTCCCGCGACTGCCCCGACACCGTCGGCACCCCGGCATACTCCAGATCGCGCAGGTAACGTCCGTCGGCGTTCCAGGCGACCACATCTGGTGCGTTGAGCAGCGTGGGAACCCGTTGCGTCCAGGCCAGGAACTCCGCATTGCCAGTCACGCCGTCGTGGGCCGCCCGCAGGATCACCAGATCCGCGTCCAGGGCCTCCGGATCGTCCCAAGCCAACGAACGCGCCTGCAGGCCGCGGTGCCGCAGCGCCTCCACCAGGCCCGCATCGTCGACACGTCCGGTGTCCTCACCCGCCGCCAGCGGATCTCCCGCCAAGACGATGCGCGGATGGAAGATATCGGGCCGGGCCAACTTCATGCGGACCTCATGCCTGAGGATGATAGTCACCATGCACGCCATGGAAGTCGCCGCAACCGGCGGACCAGAGGTCTTGAACCTGGTCGACAGACCGCAGCCCTCCCCCGGCGCCGGCGAGGTGTTGATCCGGACGGAGGCCGTCGGGGTCAACTACGTCGACACCTACTTCCGCTCCGGGGTGTACCCCGCCGAGCTGCCGTTCGTCGTCGGCAACGAAGCAGCAGGCACCGTGGCCGAGGTCGGCGCTGGGGTGACGACGCTCGGTGCGGGTGACCGCGTGGTGACCGCGGCTGCGTCCGGCGCCTACGCGCAATACTGCACGGCCCCGGCGTCTTTGGTGGCGCCCATCCCGCGGGGCGTTGAGTCCGGCGTGGCGGCGGCCGCACTGCTCAAGGGCATGACAACCCATTACCTGATCAAGTCGGTGTATCCGGTGCAACCCGGAGACACCGTCCTGCTGCACGCCGGCGCCGGCGGGGTGGGGCTGATCCTGACCCAGTGGGCCACTGCGCTCGGCGCCCGGGTTATCACCACGGTGTCGATTCCGGCCAAGGCCGAATTGTCGCGGCGGGCCGGCGCCGTCGAGGTGCTCGACTACCCCGGCCCGGACGCTGGTGGCGCAGCAGCCTTCGGCGCCCGCATCCGGGAGTTGACCGACGGCAAGGGAGTCGCCGCGGTGTATGACGGTGTGGGCGCGGCAACCTTCGATGCCAGCCTGGCCAGCCTCGCTGTCCGGGGGACGCTGGCGCTGTTCGGCGCGGCCAGCGGGCCGGTCCCGCCGATGGATCCGCAGCGACTCAATGCCGCGGGGTCGGTGTACCTGACGCGGCCGAGCCTGGCTCACTTCACCCGCTCTGCGGACGAATTCACCTGGCGCGCAGGAGAACTTTTCGAGGCCATCACGAATGGCTCGATCGAGGTGACGGTGAGCCGACGCTACCCGCTGGCCGAGGCGGCCGACGCGCACCGGGATCTGCAAGCCCGCAAGACCACCGGCTCGATCGTGTTGGTGCCTTAGCCGGCGGCCCAGCCCCGCGGCAGCAGCGGCAGCCGCGGGCCGGCGGCCAGTTCCGCCCCGGCCAATCCGGTCAGGCCTTTTGCGCGGGGCGTGTCGGCGGGCGCGCCACCGGGGCGCCCCAGTTCTCCGGCGCCGCGGTCGGACACCGGTGTCGGTTCCCAGTCCGGCGAGACCTCGACGGTCATGTCCATCACGGCATCATCGTGGCCCGGTCTGGTCCGGCGCCGCCGGAGGCGTTTGGACCGGCGGGACTCCGCCGCCGCGGCGGCTGAGACGGCCTCCGGGGTGGGCGCCTTCTTCTTGGCACTTTCCGCGGCAACGGCGGGGGCTCCGAGCCCCGATCCGAAGTCGATTCCCGGTCCGCCCCCGATCAGATAGGGAAACAGCGGCACGCCCGCCGACGCTGCCGGCGGCGCAGCCGCAGGGGCCGCGGAAGCCGCGCCGCCCGGAGTGGTGGTCGGCGGCGGGGCGGGCGGAGGCGGTGCCGTCGCCACCGCCGGGCCGACCGCGGCAGCCGGCACGGCGGCAACGGTCGCTGGAGTCGCCGGGCCCACCGGCACCGCGTCAGCCCCTGGCAGCGGCTGAGCAAGCCCGGCAAGACCGCCAAGGCCACCCAGGCCGGCGACCGGTGCCGCCACGGCACCCGCCGCGGCGGCAATCAGCGCCGGGGACTGGCTGATCGTGGTCGCCAGCTGGGCGATATGGGTGGGCCAGTCGAACAGGGCCAGGGCCGCGATGTATTGCAGCGCCGGAATGATCTGGCTCGGGTTCTGGGCCACGTTGAGGAAGTCCTCGAACAGCTCCAGGCTGCGCGCGAGATACCAGATCGGTTGGGCGGCATTGGAATAGTAGTCGTAAACCTGGCCGTTGAGGGTGCCGGCGGCTGGATTCCAATTGATCCCGAAGTTCTGCAGGAAATCCGAGACGGCGGTGGTCAGGGCGTTGGAGATCATCGGGTCGTGTGCGGTCACACCATCTTGTATGCCAAGGCTTTTCAGGATCGGCTCGAGGAAATCGAGCAGCCCCTGCAACGGATTCTGCGACGACGGCGGTTCCGACGAACCGGCAGCAGCGCCCGGTGTCAGAATCGTCGGCGCCGCAACGGCGCGCGGGGTCGTTGCCACCAACCCGTCGCAGACCTCCTGGTAGATCGCCATCGTGGCGGCGGCCTGCACCCACATCCGGAAGTAGTCAGCTTCGTTGAGTGCAATCGGAATGGTGTTGATCCCAAAGAAATTCGTCGCCAACAAGACACCGTGCACCGCGTGATTGGCCGCCAACTCCGGCAGTGTCGGCATGGCCGCCAACGCGGCCGTGTAGGCCGCCGCCGCCGTATCACACCGCGCTGCCGCTGCGACACTGTCCGCACCGGCCTGGTTCAGCCACGCCAGATACGGCACATGGGCAGCCACATACGCCTGCGCACTGGGCCCCTGCCACACCCCGGCCTGCACGGACCCCAGCACCGCCATCAACTCATCGGCGACCGCCGCATACTCCGCACCCAGCGACGACCACGCCCCCGCCGAAGCCAACAACGGGCCAGGACCCGCCCCAGCACTCAACAACGCCGAATGCACCTCCGGCGGCGAGCCCATCCACATCACTGGCACGTTCGCCGAGTTTAATACAAGGAACTTCTAATTTCGGCTAGCCAAACTTTATCGGGATTTGCTATCGCCCTCTCCCCAACTGGCAGGCACCATCGGCTCCTGAGGCCCGCTGCCCAACGCGCTGACCTGCCGGCGGGTCATGCCCACCGGGGTGATCCGTTCCTTGACCGCATTGCCGGCGAAACCCACCGGCCCGGCGCCACGGTCCGCGGCCACCACCGGCTCGTCATCCGGCAGTCCCCAGTCCGGGTCGACTTCCACACCCATGGTCATGAACCGATCGGAATGGTCGCGTTTGGTGGCGCGGCGCCGCCGCCGGGCCCGCGCCTGCTCGCGCGCGGCGGCGGTCGCCGCGTCCACCGCCGCAGCCCCACGAGGCTCAGCCGCTTTGCGCGACGCACCGGCGCCGGCGGGCATACCCGAGCCCGTGCCGATACCCGGCGGGCCGAGCAGATACGGAGGAAAGAACGGCGGCGCGCCCGGCCCGGGCGGGGGCGGCGGAGCCGGTGCCGGGCCGCCGGCACCAGCCGTCGCGGGCGCTGGGGCTGGGGCTGGGGCTGGAGCCGACGGGACCGCCGGCGCCGCAGAGCCCGCTGGGACCGTCCCGAAACCCGGGAGAGCGTCGGGAACGACAGGCACCGGCAGCGGCCCGGGCGGCTGCGGCAGGCCGGCCAATCCCGCCAGCCCGGCGAGGCCGCCCACTGCGCCCACCGGGGCGACGATCACGCCGAGCGCTGCGGCGAACAACGCGGGTGATTGCCCCAACCCGGAGGCAATCTCGGCAATGTGTGTCGGCCAGTCGAACTCGGCGAGCTGGACCAGATACTGAAACGCCAGCGCCGGGTTCTGTTGGAAATTCACACCGAGCTGCTGGAAATCCTCGAACAGCTCAAGGGCCCGGACCACCCAGAACATCGACTGATTGGGGTCGACGTACTCGTCATAGGGAATCCCGTTCACCATCGCATGGGCAGGATCCCAATTGATCTGTCCATTACTGGCGGTCTGCAGGATCTTGGCGATCAGCTGATCCAGCGGATCGTTGACGGTGGGGTCGGTGCCGTGGTCGTCGCCGTCATCGGATTGCGCGGCGGCTTTGAGGATCGTCGGCGCCGGCGGGATCTGCGGCGTCGACGCCACGGCCGCGCCGCTGACTGCTTGATAGACCGACATCGTCGTCGCGGCCTGCACCCACATCCGTACATAGTCGGCTTCGTTGAGTGCAATCGGAATGGCGTTGATACCGAAGAAATTCGTCGCCAACAGCACCCCGTGGATGGCGTGGTTGGCCGCCAGCTCCGGCAGCGTCGGCATGGTGGCCAGCGCACTGATGTAGGACCCGGCGGCCGTCTCGGACTGGGCCGCGGCCGCCGCGCTGTCCGCGGCGGCTTGCTGGAGCCAAGACAGGTAAGGGCCATGCGCCGCGACGTAGGACTCGGCGCTGGGCCCTTGCCACGCTCCGGCCTGGACGCTTCCCAGCACTGTCATGAGTTCGTCGGCGGCCTCGATGTACTCGGTTCCCAGCGCCGACCACGCGGCCGCGGAGGCCAACAGCGGCCCCGCCCCCGCTCCGGCGCTCAGCAGCGCTGAGTGCACCTCGGGTGGGGAGGCCATCCACATAGGAGCCGCAGCGGTCACGGCCGGCCGTCCGCGCGCATGTTGAACATGATTTTCATTATCGGCAATTGAATACCCGCCGCGACCGTCAGCGCAAGAGACCCCTGCTCCGTGTTGCCCCAGATGACCCGGTGATGTGAACGGTCCGACCGGCACGGTCAGTCACATCCCGATTCCGCAGTTCGTCGTCGCGGTTCGAGTGGAGGGGCGTGCTCAGAACAGGGTGGGCAGGCCGATGGCCGAGTCCACCGCCAGCGCGCAGAACACCACCGCCAGGTAGTTGTTCGACTGCAGGAACAACCGCAGCGGTTTGACCGGCTCACCGCGGCGCACTCCGGCGTAGAGCTGGTGGGCCATGGTCAGGAACCAGGCCCCGGCCAGGACCGCCACCGCGGCGTACAGCCACCCGGCGGCGGGCACCAGCGCCAGCGTGGCGGCCACTGTCGCCCAGGTGTAGATCACGATCCGGTGGGTGACCACACGCTCGGTGGCGACCACCGGCAGCATCGGCACTCCCGCTGCCGCGTAGTCGTCCTTGTAGCGCATGGCCAGTGCCCAGGTGTGCGGTGGCGTCCAAAAGAAGATGACCGCGAACATCGCCAGCGCCGGCCAGCCGATAGTGCCGGTCACCGCCGACCAGCCGATCACCACCGGCATACACCCGGCCGCCCCGCCCCACACCACGTTCTGCGAGGTGTGGCGCTTGAGCAGCATCGAATAGACCACCACGTAAAAGGCGATGGTGGCCACGGCCAACACGCCTGACATCAGGTTGGTGGTGCGCCACAGCCAGACGAACGAGACGACGCTGAGCAGCAGGCCGAACACCAGGGCATTTCGGGTCGGCACGGCGTCGCGGGCCAGCGGACGGCGCGCGGTGCGCTTCATCATCTTGTCGATGTCGGCGTCGACGACGCAGTTCAGTGCGTGAGCGCCGGCGGCGGCCAGCATCCCGCCGATGAGCGTGTTGAAGATCAGCAGCGGATTCACCGTGCCGCGGTCGGCCAACAGCATCGCCGGAATAGTCGTGACCAGTAGCAACTCGATGATCCGCGGCTTGGTCAAGGACAGATACGCCAACAGCGTGCTACGTACTGCGCGTATTCGGCGCGGCGCGGCGCGCTCGCGAATACTCACGTGATGACTCCTCAGATGGCAGCAGCGACGCCGGCGTCTACTACGGACGATGGTAGACCGCGCAGCCGGGTCGACCGAATCGCAGGGTCGATTCATGGGTAATCCACACGGCGACGCCGACCTGCAACCCTGCCCGTGCCCGCATTAGGGTGGGAGCCAGCCCGGCTTGTCCAGACACGTCTCGAAGATGAGGATCTTAAGTTCGTGACCACTGCTGCAGAGATCTCCGCCCTCACCCGCCCGAACCACCCGTCTGACTGGGCCGAGATCGATACGGTCGCCGTCGACACCGCCCGGGTGCTGGCCGCCGACGCGGTCCAGAAGTGCGGCAGCGGCCATCCCGGCACCGCTATGAGCCTGGCGCCGCTGGCCTACACACTGTTCCAGCGGGTTATGCGCCACGACCCTTCCGACACGCACTGGCTCGGCCGCGACCGCTTCGTGCTGTCCTGTGGGCATTCCAGCCTGACGCTGTACATCCAGCTCTACCTGGGCGGTTTCGGCCTGGAGCTCTCCGACCTCGAGGCGCTGCGCACCTGGGGTTCCAAGACCCCCGGACACCCGGAGTTCCGCCACACCAAAGGTGTGGAGATCACCACCGGTCCACTCGGCCAGGGTCTGGCGTCGGCGGTCGGCATGGCGATGGCCGCCCGTTACGAACGTGGGCTGTTCGACCCCGACGCCGACCCGGGCCAGAGCCCGTTCGACCACTTCATCTACGTGATCGCCTCGGACGGCGACATCGAAGAAGGCGTCACCAGCGAGGCGTCGTCACTGGCCGGCGTCCAGCAGCTCGGCAACCTGATCGTGTTCTACGACCACAACAAGATCTCCATCGAGGACGACACCGCGATCGCGCTGTGTGAGGACACCGCCGCCCGCTACCGGGCCTACGGCTGGCATGTCCAGGAGGTCGAGGGCGGCGAGAACGTCACCGGCATCGAGGACGCGATCGCCAAGGCCAAGGCCGTCACCGACAAGCCGTCGTTCATCTCGCTGCGCACGATCATCGGCTATCCGGCCCCGGACAAGATGAACACCGGCGCCGCCCACGGCTCCGCGCTGGGCGAAGACGAGGTGGCCGCCACCAAGAAGGCCCTCGGGTTCGACCCGGACAAGTCCTTCGACGTCACCGACGACGTGATCACCCACACCCGGGGACTGGTGGCGCGCGGCAAAGCGGCGCACGCCGACTGGCAGACACAGTTCGAGGAGTGGGCCGCCCGCGAACCGGAGCGCAAGGCACTGCTGGACCGGCTGATCGCGGGGAAGCTGCCGGACGGTTGGGACGCCGACATGCCGCACTGGGAGCCCGGCTCCAAGGCGGTGGCCACCCGCGCCGCATCCGGCAAGGTGCTCAACGCGGTAGGTCCGAAGCTTCCCGAATTGTGGGGCGGCTCCGCCGATCTGGCGGGCAGCAACAACACCACAATGGACGGTGTGGCCTCGTTCGGGCCGGCGTCGATCTCCACCAAGGACTACACCGCGAACCCGTACGGCCGCACCCTGCACTTCGGCATCCGCGAGCACGCGATGGGTGCGATTCTGTCCGGCATCGTGCTGCACGGCCCCACCCGCGCCTACGGCGGCACCTTCCTGCAGTTCTCCGACTACATGCGGCCCGCGGTGCGCCTGGCGGCGCTGATGGACATCGACCCGATCTACGTGTGGACCCACGACTCGGTCGGGCTGGGTGAGGACGGCCCCACCCACCAGCCGATCGAACACCTGTCGGCGCTGCGTGCGATCCCCCGGCTGTCGGTGGTGCGCCCGGCCGACGCCAATGAGACCGCCTACGCCTGGCATACCGTGCTGGCCCGCGGCGCCGACAGCGGCCCGGTCGGACTGATCCTGACCCGTCAAGGCGTGCCCATCCTGGAGGGCACCGACGCCGACGGTGTCGCACGCGGCGGATACGTACTCGGCGGAGCAGGCGCAGAACAGCCCGATGTGGTGCTGATCGCCACCGGGTCGGAGGTGCAGCTCGCCGTGGAGGCGCAGAAACTCTTGGCGGACAAGGACATCAATGCCCGTGTGGTGTCGATGACCTGTCTGGAGTGGTTCGAGTCACAGCCGGCCGAATATCGCGACGCGGTGCTGCCGCCCGCGGTCTCGGCACGGGTCGCGGTCGAAGCCGGTGTCGCGCAGTGCTGGCATAAGCTGGTGGGTGACACCGGGGAAATCGTCTCGATCGAGCACTACGGCGAATCCGCCGACTACCAGACCCTGTTCCGTGAGTTCGGTTTCACCCCGGAGGCCGTCGTCGCCGCCGCCGAACGAGCCTTGGAGAGATGAAGCAAACTGTGGCCGGATGACGGCCGATCGAGAGGGAGCGCAACATGACTCAGAATCCAAATCTCGCCGCTCTGAGCGCGGCCGGAGTATCGGTGTGGCTCGATGATCTGTCCCGGGACCGGCTGACGTCGGGCAATCTCAAGGAACTCGCCGAGACCCGCAGCGTCGTCGGGGTGACCACCAACCCGACCATCTTCCAGAAGGCGCTGGAGAAGGGCCACGCCTATGACGACCAGCTCAACGAGTTGGCAGCCCGCGGCGCCGATGTGGATGCCGTGATCCGCACCGTCACCACCGATGACGTCCGCCAAGCGTGCGACGTGCTGCGGCCCGCGTGGGAGGCCTCCGACGGCGTGGACGGCCGGGTCTCGATCGAGGTGGACCCGCGCCTGGCGCACGACACCGACAAGACCATCTCGCAGGCCATCGAGCTCTGGAAGATCGTCGACCGGCCGAACCTGTTCATCAAGATCCCGGCCACCAAGGCCGGCCTGCCGGCGATCACCGCTGTGCTGGCCGAGGGCATTTCGGTCAACGTCACACTGATCTTCTCCGTCGAGCGGCACCGTGAGGTGATGGACGCCTATCTGGCCGGCCTTCAGGCCGCCAAGTCCGGCGGGCACGACCTGTCCAAGCTGCACTCGGTAGCGTCGTTCTTCGTCTCCCGGGTGGACACCGAAGTGGATGACCGGCTGGAGAAGATCGGCTCCGACGCCGCGCTGGCACTACGCGGCAAAGCCGGGGTGGCCAACGCCCAGCTGGCCTACGCCGCCTACGAGGAGGTCTTCGGCGGCGACCGCTACGCCGCGCTGGCCGCCGACGGCGCCCGGGTGCAGCGTCCGCTGTGGGCGTCGACCGGGGTGAAGAACCCGGACTACCCGGACACCCTTTACGTCACCGAGTTGGTGGCGCCGCACACCGTCAACACCTTGCCGGAGAAGACGATCGAAGCGGTCGCCGATCACGGCGAGATCCGTGGCGACACCGTCAGCGGCACCGGCCCGGCCGCACAGCAGGTGTTCGATCAGCTCTCCGCGGTGGGCATCGACCTGCCCGACGTGTTCGTGGTGTTGGAGAAGGAGGGCGTGGAGAAGTTCGAGGCATCCTGGAGCGAGCTTCTGGACGCCACAGCGTCGCAGCTCGACTCCGCCAAGTGACCTGATGGTGAGCGCAGGGACAGCGCGACGCACCTCCACGGGGTGGCAGAACCCCCTGCGCGACAAGCGGGACAAGCGCCTGCCCCGGATCGCCGGCCCGTGCGGGGTGGTGATCTTCGGTGTCACCGGCGATCTGGCCAGGCGCAAGCTCATGCCGGCCATCTACGACCTGGCCAACCGCGGGCTGCTGCCACCCACGTTCGCCCTCGTCGGGTTCGCCCGCCGGGACTGGGCCGACGAGGATTTCGCGGACGTGGTCTACCAGGCCGTCAAGCAGCACGCCCGGACCCCGTTCCGCCAGGTGGTATGGGACCGGCTGGCCGAGGGATTCCGTTTCGTGCAGGGCACTTTCGATGACGACGCGGCATTCGCCCGGCTGGCCGAGACACTGGATAAGCTCGACGCCGAGCGTGGCACCGGCGGCAATCACGCTTTCTACCTGTCGATCCCGCCCGACGCGTTCCCGGTGGTGTGCGAGAAGTTGCACGCCAGCGGACTGGCACGTCCGCGGGACGGCCGGTGGAGCCGGGTGGTGATCGAGAAGCCATTCGGCCACGACCTGTCCAGCGCCCGTGAACTCAACAACGTGGTCAACAGCGTCTTCCCGGAGGAGTCGGTGTTTCGCATCGACCACTACCTGGGCAAGGAGACGGTCCAGAACATTCTGGCGCTGCGGTTCGCCAACCAACTCTTCGACCCGATCTGGAACGCGCACTACGTCGACCATGTGCAGATCACCATGGCCGAGGACATCGGCCTGGGCGGACGGGCCGGTTACTACGACGGCATCGGTGCCGCCCGCGACGTCATCCAGAACCACCTGCTGCAGTTACTGGCCCTGACCGCCATGGAGGAGCCCGTCAGCTTCTCCCCCGCCGAGTTGCAGACCGAGAAGATCAAGGTGCTCTCCGCCACCCGGCTGGCGCAGCCGCTGGATGAGACCACCTCCCGCGGCCAGTACGCCGCCGGGTGGCAAGGCGGCGAACGTGTGGTCGGCCTCCTCGACGAGGAGGGGTTCGCCCACGACTCGCGGACCGAGACATATGCGGCCATCACCCTGGAAGTCGACACCCGGCGCTGGGCCGGTGTGCCGTTCTACCTGCGCAGCGGGAAACGGCTGGGGCGCCGCGTCACCGAGATCGCGCTGGTGTTCAAGCGGGCGCCGCACCTGCCGTTCGACGACACCATGACCGACGAACTGGGCAAGAACGCACTGGTGATCCGGGTGCAGCCCGACGAGGGGATCACCCTGAGGTTCGGCTCCAAGGTGCCGGGCCATCTGATGGAAGTCCGCGACGTCAACATGGACTTCTCCTACGGCTCGGCGTTCTCCGAGGACTCGCCGGAAGCCTACGAACGACTGATCCTGGACGTGCTACTCGGCGAGCCGTCGCTGTTTCCGGTCAACGCCGAAGTCGAATTATCTTGGGAGATACTCGATCCGGTGCTCGAGAACTGGTCGGAGCACGGCAAGCCCGAGCCCTATGCGGCCGGCACCTGGGGTCCGCGGTCGTCGTTCGAGATGCTGGCGCGCTCCGACCGGGAATGGCGGCGGCCCTAACATGATTGTCGACCTGCCGAACACGTCCACCAACGCGATCAACAAGAAGCTCAACCAGTTACGCGAGCAGGTCGGTGCGGCGACGACGGGCCGGGTGCTGAGCCTGATCATCGCCCTGGAAAGCACCGAGAACGACACATTGCTCGACGAGTCCATCGCCGCGGCCAACATGGCCAGCCAGGAGCATCCCAGCCGGGTGATCGTCGTGATGACCGACGGCACCGAGTCCCGCGACGCCCGCCTGGACGCCCAACTGCGGATGTTCGGCGACGCCGGCGCCGGCGAAGTGGTGGTGCTGCGGCTGTCGGGCCCGCTCGCCGAGCACGCCGATGCGGTCGTGGTGCCGTTCCTGCTGCCCGACATCCCGGTGGTCGCGTGGTGGCCCGATGTTGCGCCGGCGGCACCGGCCGAGGATCCGCTGGGCGCACTGGCAGTGCGTCGGATCACCGACGCCACCAACAGCGCGGACCCGCTGGCGGCGATCAAGGGCCGGCGAGGCGGCTACGCCGCCGGTGACACCGACCTGGCCTGGAGTCGCATCACCTACTGGCGGGCGCTGCTGGCCTCCGCGTTGGATCAGCCGCCGTACGAGCCGATCCGCTCGGCGGTGGTGTCCGGACTGCCGACCGAGCCGGCCCTGGACATCCTGGCCGGCTGGCTGGCCAGCCGCACCGACGGACCGGTGCGCCGAGCGGGCGGTGAGCTGAAGATCGAGTTGGTGCGCGACAGCGAGACGGTGACACTGAGCCGACCTCAGAACGGGGTGATCGCCACCTTGAGCCGCACAGCCAGCCCCGACGCGCTGGTCCCGCTGCCACGCCGGGTGACAGCCGAGTGCCTGGCTGAAGACCTGCGCCGGCTGGACCCCGACGCCGTGTACGGCGCCGCGCTGGCCGGCCTCGAAGAAGTGGAGTACCTGTGACCGTAGTGACCTACCCGGACGCCGATGAACTGATCGCCGCCGCCGGTGACCGGCTCGCCGATGCCATCGAGACGGCGCTGGCCGCCCGGGGCCGCGCGCTGATCGTGTTGACCGGCGGCGGCAGCGGCATTGCGCTGCTGCAGCGACTGGGTGAGCATGCCGGACGGATCGACTGGACCACGGTGCACCTGTTCTTCGGCGACGACCGCTTCGTCCCGGCAGCCGATGCCGAACGCAACGACAAGCAGGCCCGCGAAGCACTGCTGGGCCGCATCGACATCCCGGCCGCCAATGTGCATGCCATGCCCGCGAGTGACGGTGAGTGCGGTGACGACCTCGACGCCGCCGCGCAGGCTTACCAGGAGGTGTTGGCCGCCAACGCCGAACCGGGCCAGCCCGCACCGGATTTCGATGTGCACCTGCTGGGGATGGGCGCCGAGGGCCACATCAACTCGCTGTTCCCCGATACCCCCGCGGTTCGCGAGACGACACGTCTGGTGGTCGGGGTGCCCGACTCACCCAAACCGCCGCCGCGCCGCATCACGCTGACGCTGCCCGCGGTCCGCCGCTCCCGGCAGGTGTGGCTGGTGGTTTCCGGGGCCGCCAAGGCTGGGGCGGTGGCCGCCGCGATCGGCGGCGCGGACCCGGTGTCGGTGCCGGCCGCCGGAGCGATCGGACGCGAAGAGACGGTGTGGCTGCTCGACGCCGCAGCGGCCTCGGAGCTGCCCGGGAAATCTGGCTAGCCGCGCTCGGCGAACCAACCGCGGCGTCATAATGGACGTCATGGCAGACAGAAGCTCGGGGACCGGCACCGAACGCAATCGGCTCAAGACACTGGCTCAGGCGGCACTGAACGCCGACGTCACCGTCGGGCAACTCGAGGGCGTCCTGACCGGCCTGGGCGACACGATGAACGAGCTGAACAGCTCACTGGTCGGCCTCAACGCCACGGTCGAACGCCTCGGCGGCGGGCTGGACCACCTCGAGGAGACCATGGCCGGCCTGGACGACCTGTCCCGCCGGTTGGTCGCGCTGATCGAGCCGGTAGAGGCCATCGTCAACCGGATCGACTACCTCGTCGAGGTCGGCGAGACGGCGATGTCACCGCTGACGGCGACCGAGAACGCGGTGCGCGGCATGTTCAACGCCATGCGCAACCGGGTGGTGCGCTAGCCGCCAACCGGCGGACTCAGGCGTATTTGATCAGCAGGCCGACCGCGATGATCGAGGTCAGCCAGATGGCGATGACGAAGTACGTCAGCCGGTCCAGGTTCTTCTCCACCACCGTCGAGCCGGACAGGCTGGACTGCACGCCACCGCCGAACAGAGTCGACAGGCCGCCGCCCTTGGCGCGGTGCAGCAGCACCAGCAGCACCAGCAGCAAGCTGGTGATCACCAAGAGGATCTGCAGCGTCAAGATCATGGCCGCAACCCTACCGTGCCGTCGGGTCGCGTCATGGTTCGGCTAGACAAGGGGTCCGCCGGCGGCCAGTGCCGCCAGGGTGGCGAACTGCTCGCCGTCCAGCGACGCCCCGCCGACCAGTCCGCCGTCCACGTCGGGCTGGGCGATCAGCTCACCGACGTTCTTGGCGTTGACCGAGCCGCCGTAGAGCACCCGCACGGCCTCGGCGACCTTCGGCGAGGCAATCTTGCCCAGTTCCGCACGTACCGCCGTGCACACCTCTTGGGCATCGGCGGCACCGGCGACCCGGCCGGTGCCGATCGCCCACACCGGTTCGTAGGCGATGACGCTCGCGCCGATCTGCTCGGTGCTCAACCCGGCCAGCGAGCCGCGTAACTGCTCCAGGCAGTGCTCAACGTGGTTGCCGGCCTCCCGGATCTCCAGGTGCTCGCCGATGCAGATGATCGGGGTGAGGCCGTGCTTGAGCGCGGCGGCTGCCTTGGCGGCCACCAACGCGTCGTCCTCGCCGTGGTAGCTGCGTCGTTCGGAGTGCCCGACGACGACGAAGCTGCAGCCCAGCTTGGCCAGGAACGCCCCACTGATCTCACCGGTGTAGGCGCCCGAGTCATGCTGCGAGAGGTCCTGGGCGCCGAAGGTCAGCCGAAGCTTGTCCCCGTCCACCAGGGTCTGAACACTGCGCAGGTCGGTGAACGGCGGCAGCACGGTGACGTCGACCTTGTCGTAGTACTTGTCCGGTAGCGAGAAGGCCACCTTCTGTACCAGCGCGATCGCCTCGAAATGGTTGAGGTTCATCTTCCAGTTGCCGGCGATCAGCGGCTTGCGACTCATTGCGTTCCTCCGGTTTCCAGCGCCTGCAGGCCTGGCAATGGTTTTCCCTCAAGGTATTCCAGGGACGCCCCACCCCCGGTGGAGATGTGCGAGAAACCGTCCTCATCAATCCCGAGTGCCCGCACCGCCGCGGCGGAGTCGCCGCCGCCCACGACGCTGAAAGCGCCCTTGCCGGTGGCCGTCGCGATCGCCTCGGCCACTCCTTTGGTGCCGGCGGCGAACGCCGGGAACTCGAACACGCCCATCGGACCGTTCCAGAAGATGGTCTTGGCGTTCGACAGCAGGGCCGCGAACCGCTCCACCGAGCCGGGACCGATGTCCAGCCCCATCTTGGACACCGGGATGGCGTCGGCCGCGACCAGCTCGCCGGTGGCGGCGGAGTCGAACGCCTCGGCGACCACGATGTCCACCGGCAGCCGCAGCACGTCGGCGTAGTCGTCCAACAGCTGCCGGCAGGTGTCCACCATGTCGGCCTCCAGCAGCGAGGTGCCGACCGGGAGTCCCTGTGCCGCCAGGAAGGTGAAGCACATGCCGCCGCCGATCACGATGGAATCGGCCTTGGTCGCCAGCGACTTGATCACACCCAGCTTGTCGGAGACCTTCGACCCGCCCAACACCACGGCGTAGGGGCGCTCGGTCGACTCGGTCAGCTGCTGCAGCACCCGGATCTCGGCGGCGACCAGCGTCCCGGCGTAAGACGGCAGCAGGGTGGCGATGTCGTAGACCGAGGCCTGCTTACGGTGCACCACCCCGAACCCGTCGGAGACGAACGCGCCCGGCGAGCCGTCCGGCGCGGCGACCAGCTCGGCCAGCGCCCGGGCCAGGGCGAGGCGCTCGTGATCGTCCTTGCTGGTCTCCCGCGGGTCGAAACGGATGTTCTCCAGCAGCAGCACGTCACCGTCGGTGAGGCCTTCGGCGCGGGCCAGGGCGTCGGTGCCGACCACATCACCGGCCAGCTGGACATGCCGGCCCAGCTGTTCGCCGAGCGCGGCCGCGACCGGCGCCAGCGACAGCGCCGGGTCGGGCTTGCCCTTGGGGCGGCCCAGGTGCGCGGTCACCACCACCTTGGCGCCGGCGTCGACGAGCGCGCGCAGGGTGGGCACCGATGCCGCGATGCGGCCCGCATCGGTGATATCTCCGTCGTCGTCGAGGGGGACGTTGAGGTCGCTGCGCACCAGCACGCCGCGGCCACTCACCCCCTGCGCCAGAAGATCTTCCAGAGACTGAATGCTCACGGCGGCCGGACTTACAGGGACTTGCCGATGAGGGCGATCAGGTCGACCAGCCGGTTGGAATAGCCCCACTCGTTGTCGTACCAGGAGACCACCTTGGCCTGGTTGTCGATCACCTTGGTCAGCCCGGAGTCATACAGCGACGAATGCGGGTCGGTGACGATGTCGCTCGAGACGATCGGGGCGTCGTAGTACTTCAGGATGCCCTTCATCGGCCCCTCGGCGGCGGCCTTCATCGCCGCGTTGATGTCGGCGATCGACGCCGACTTGCGCAGCTCGGCGGTCAGGTCGGTGACCGAGCCGGTGGGGATCGGCACCCGCAGCGCGTAGCCGTCCAGCTTGCCCTTCAGCTCGGGCAGCACCAGGCCGATCGCCTTGGCGGCACCGGTACCGGTGGGCACGATGTTGATCGCGGCGGCGCGGGCCCGACGCAGGTCAGAGTGCGGGCCGTCCTGCAGGTTCTGGTCCTGGGTGTAGGCGTGGATGGTGGTCATCAGGCCCTTGACGATGCCGAACTCGTCGTTGAGGACCTTGGCCAGCGGGCCCAGGCAGTTCGTGGTGCACGAGGCGTTGGAGATGATGTTCTGGCTGCCGTCGTACTTGTCGTCGTTGACGCCGAGCACGATGGTGATGTCCTCGTCGCTGGCCGGCGCGGAGATGATCACCTTCTTGGCCCCGGCGTCCAGGTGGCCCTGCGCCTTGTCGCGCTTGGTGAAGATGCCGGTGGACTCGACGACGACGTCGACGCCCAAGTCGCCCCAGGGCAGGGCCGCCGGGCCCTCCTTGACCTCCAGCGCCTTGATCTTGGTGTTGCCGACGACGATGGTGTCGTCACCTTCGAGGCTGACGTCGTGAGGCAGCCGGCCCAGGATCGAGTCGAATTTCAGCAGGTGCGCCAGGCTCGCGTTGTCGGTCAGGTCATTGACCGCGACGATCTCGATGTCGGTGTTGACGCCCTGGGCTTTCTGCGCGTCCAATGCCCTGAAGAAGTTGCGCCCGATGCGGCCGAAGCCGTTCACGCCTACCCGGACCGTCACTGGCCTCTCCTCGTGTTGCTCAGTTGCTGATGTATTTGCCGCCAGCCTAGCGGGCATTGCGAGCGCGGCGAAGCCGGGCGAAGCAGATGCCCGCCATCGCAGCTAGTGCGTGACCGGCCCCACAGTGCAGGGCCTGGGTGTAAAGCGATGTGGCATCGTCGGTGCCCATGCGGGTAGCGATCTGGACCGACGTGATCTGTCCGTTCTGCTACATCGGCAAACACAACCTGGAGGCGGCACTGGCACAGACCGGGGTTGCGGCCGTGATCGACTGGCGCAGCTTCGAGTTGGACCCGACCGCTCCACGTTCGCTGGGCCAGTCGCTTCCAGAGCTGATGGCGGCGAAGTACCGCGTCGATGCCGAGCGCGGACTGCACATGGTCCAACAGCAGCAGCGGGCCGCCGCCGAAGCCGGCCTGGAGTTCAACTGGCGCGAGGCCCGTCGTGGCAACACCTTCGACGCGCACCGGTTGATCCATCTCGGCGCGGAACGCGGCTGCGCCGATGCGGTGCAGGAGCGTTTCATGCGGGCCTACTTCACCGAGGGCGCCGCGATCGGCGATCCCGACGTGCTGCTGCGGCTTGCCGTGGAGGCCGGCCTCGACAGCAACGACGCGGCCGCTGCGCTGGCCGGTGACGCGTTCGCCGCCGACGTGCGCGCCGACGAGCGCCGGGCCGCCGAACTGGGCATCGGTGCCGTCCCGCATTTCGTCGTCAACGACCACTCGGTGATCTCCGGTGCGGTTTCGGTGGGCGAACTCGTGCGAGTGTTGGCCGACGAAACAGTCCTGTCAGTGGACCGGTAGCCGGGGTTACCGTGCCCTGGGGCCGGAAGATTTCGCGGTGGTGACGTGCACCGGGAACTCATCGCCGGGCTCCGGCCAGGGCTGGCGGCTGAGCATGTCGGCCACGGCCACGTAGCCCGCTTCGATCAGCCCGGATTTGGCGTCGACGATCCGGTAGGCCTGCTCTTTCCGGTGGATGGGTTGGCCTTCGAGCACAATCACCCGCAGGTCGCCGTCGGCCAAGTGGCAGCGGCGCTGCACCGCGGCCAGCAGCTGCTCGTTGTGCAGGTGGCCTTCGCCGAAGTTCCAACCGATCAGAGGCCCGGCGATGATCTCGCCGTCCCGGATGCTGTAGTCGGCCACGTTCTCGACCGCCCGGGGCAGCAACCCGTTCAGCGCCCGGCCGTGCAGGTGCATGGCGCGGAACGCCCCGGGGACCTTGTCCGCCACCAGGACGGCGGTGGACTGGTCGTAGAACCTCGCCAACTGGTTGATGACCAGTGCCGAGCTCTTGACGACGTTGGCCTCCACGACGTCCTCGATACCGGCGCGAAAACACCAGAAGCTGGCCGCCCAGTTTCCCGCGTAGTACCGCATCGCCGGGAGGAACGAAATCTGCTGCGGAAACATATTTCCCGCGACCGGCATCACCACGAGCCCGATGAGAAGGATGGCGGCCAGCAGCGGCGACCGCAGGTCGTAGACGGCGATCTCGGGGTGCTGCCCGAACAGGAAGAACAGCGAGAAGAGGACGAACACGTTCCATTCCAACGGGACTCCCATCGGGAGGTTGGAAAGGATGTTGAGGTGGAAGATCACCATGAATGCGATCAAGATCCACCGCCACGGATGATCTCCGGCGACGAGCACCAACAGCGCCGGGACGACGAATTCGGCTGTGGTGCCGCCGACGTGTGCCATCAGCTGCGGTATCCGGGTGGGGCGCAGGTCGTTGACGTGATCGCGGTACATCAGGTGCTTGACGCCGGTGAACATCTTGGAGCGCAGCAGCGCGTTGTTACTCGTCATCACCGCGACCACGTACGGGAAGTGATGGTTGAGTTTGGATGTGGCCGCACCCCACCACAACCCGAGGATGATGAGCTTGAACGCGGCCATCTGGTCGACGTAGGGAAAGAAGAAGACGAGCAGGGTCAGGCCGTAATGCTCGGCGCGGGCGGCCAGGAAGATCGTCTTGTCCCGCAGGCCCAGCAGGACCAGGGCGACGATCATCGGCGCCACCAGCATCGGGTCGAGCAGGCCCACCGCGCCGCGATCGCCCTGCCCGGGCGACAGCAAGGCCCAGATACCGGAGGCCAGCACGGCGGCGTACAGCGCGATGTCGATGAGCGCGCGGGTGTCGCCGCGGGTGAACGGGACCTTGCCCGGCCACGGCGGCAATCGGATTGTGTTGGGCCGCAACCAGTACAGGACGCCGCCGATGGGCGGCCAGAACCGGGCGGTCAGCGGGCCGGATCCACAACCCAGGCCCAGGATCTCGAACAGCAGGCTGAAGACCACGAGCTTCTGATAGACGATGGGCTGCGTCCACCACTCGGAAATGCGGTCCAGCCCACCCAGGCCCGGCGTGAGGGCGATGACCGCCGCCGCGCCCACGGCGTAGGCCGCGATCTTGAACATGTAGATCAGGTAGACCCCCGACGGGGTGCCGAAGCCCTGTTCAGCCCAGTCCCTGCTGCAGACCTGGACGCGCCTCGCCCAGGGGGTGGCACGCCAAGTTTCGGGGTCCACATCTGGAACCGACGGTCTGATGAACCCCATGCTGTCCTCGCTCCCTGCCGTGCCCGTTCTGTTATAGCGGTAAGCGCAGGCGTGCGAAGCGGTTTCAGGATCCGCAGATCTTCTGGCCCCGCATCACGGCCCTGGCCGGTGCATCAACCCGCAACTGTGCGGATCAACGCCCCGGCGCGGTCAGCGCCGCTAGGCGTCTTCCAGCAACTCCGGGGTGACCGCCGACTCCGTGTCGGGGATGCCGTCCTGCTTGGCCTTGCGGTCGGCCATCGACAACAATCGCCGAATCCGCCCGGCCACCGCGTCTTTGGTCATCGGTGGCTCGGCCAGCCGGCCCAGCTCCTCCAGCGACGCCTGGCGGTGCTCGACGCGCAGTTTGCCGGCTGTGGCCAGATGATCGGGCACGGTGTCACCGAGGATCGCCAACGCGCGTTCCACCCGCGCAGCCGCCGCCACCGCGGCGCGTGCCGAGCGACGCAGGTTGGCGTCGTCGAAGTTGGCCAGTCGGTTGGCGGTCGCGCGCACCTCGCGGCGGATCCGGCGCTCCTCCCAGATCAACCGGGTGTCCTGGGCGCCCATCCTGGTCAGCAACGCACCGATCGCCTCGCCGTCGCGCACCACCACCCGGTCCGCCCCGCGCACCTCGCGGGCCTTGGCGCCGACCCCGAGCCGCCGGGCCGCGCCGACCAGCGCCAGAGCCGCCTCCGGGCCCGGGCAACCGACCTCCAGTGCCGAAGACCGACCCGGCTCCGTCAGTGAGCCGTGCGCCAAAAACGCGCCCCGCCAAGCAGCTTCGGCATCGGCGACGCTGCCGCCGACGACCTGTGGGGGCAGGCCGCGCACCGGGCGGCCACGCAGGTCCAGCAACCCGGTCTGGCGGGCCAGCGCTTCGCCGTCCTTGGTGACCCGCAGCACATAGCGGGTGTTCTTGCGCATCCCGCTCGCCGACAGCACATGCACGATCGCGTTGTAGCCGTAGAGATCGAAGATGTCCTTGCGCAATCGGCGCGCGATGACACCCAGATCCACCTCGGCTTCCACCACGACCCGGCCGGCCACGATGTGCAGCCCGCCGGCAAAGCGCAGCAACGCCGCGACCTCCGCGCGCCGCGCGGTGACCGAGCTGACCACGAGACGGCTCAACTCATCCTTGACTTCGGCCGTCATCGCCACGACTTGTCACCTCCCGGCCCGAGCCCGCTCGGTCCACTCACGCCGGATTGCCGGCCCCCGCCCTCGGCGGGCGCCGGGACGGGTGTCGGGATCGCCGGCGACGACGCGCCGGCGTTGCGAACCTCGTCCAGCACAGCCGCCAACTTTCCTGGGTCATGTAAAGGTGTACCAGGTCTGGCAACGTCGACGAACCGAACCTCTGCCTCGAACAAGGTCGCGGCGCGACGCAACTGCTCGCGTTCCCGCTCGCTGGGCACCCGTCCGGCGTCGATGATGATGTGGTCGACGGTGAATCCGGGCGCATGCTGGGCCAATACGTGCAAGTGCCGCTCCACCGAGAATCCGGCGGTCTCCCCCGGTTCTGCGACCAGGTTGAGCACCAGGGCGCGTCGGGCCTTGGTGGTCTGCAGCGCAGACGCCAGTCCGGGCACCAGCAGATGCGGGATCACACTGGTGAACCACGATCCGGGGCCCAGTACCACCAGGTCCGCAGACATGATGGCGTCCACGGCCTGTCGGGTCGCCGGCGGATTGCCGGGCAGCAGCCGCACCCGGCGCACCTTTCCAGGCGTGGTCGCGATCGCCACCTGGCCGCGGATCAGCCGGGGCAGTCGTGGGTCGGCGTCGAGCCCGGACACGTCGGCTTCGATCTGCAGCGCGATCGGGCACATCGGCAGCACCCGGCCCTTGACGCCCAGCATCCGGCCGAGCTCGTCGAGCGCTGCCACCGGGTCGGCCAGCACCTCGTTGAGGCCGGCCAACAGCAGGTTGCCGATCGGATGGCCGGCCAGCGCACCGGTGCCGCCGAACCGGTGCTGCAAGATGGTCGCCCACAGCCGCCCGGCGGGGCTGTCGGAGGCCAGCGCCGCCAGCGCCATGCGCAGGTCCCCGGGCGGCACCACATCCAGTTCGCCGCGCAACCGGCCCGACGATCCGCCGTCGTCGGCGACGGTGACCACCGCAGTGACGTGCGGGCTGAGCCGGCGGGCAGCCGACAGGGTCGCGTACAGTCCGTGCCCGCCGCCGAGCGCGACGATGCTCGGGTCGCCGTGCGCGGGTTCAACACTCATCGGCGGCTCATTCGCGGCCCAGATCCCGGTGCAGCACCCGCACCGACACCTCGTCGTTGTCATCCGCGGTGTCCACCAGCCGCGCCAGCGCCTCGGCGATGGCGACACTGCGGTGTTTGCCGCCGGTGCATCCGATGGCCACGGTCATGTATCGCTTTCCCTCTCGTCGATAGCCGCCGACCACCAGGGACAGCAACCGATGGTAGGAGTCGAGGAACTCGTCTGCGCCCGGTTGGCTCAGCACGTAGTCGCGCACCGCCGGATGCTGTCCGGTGTGCGGGCGCAGTTCGTCGACCCAGTGCGGGTTGGGCAGGAACCGCACGTCCATCACCATGTCGGCGTCCATCGGCAGGCCGTACTTGTACCCGAACGACTCGACCGTGATGGACGTCGGCGCGCTTACCGCGTCTCCGCCGAACATCTCCTCGATGCTCTCCCGCAGCTCGCGCACACTGAGCACCGAAGTGTCGATCACGAGGTCGGCCACCGCGCGAACCGGCGCCAGCATGACCCGTTCGGCGGCGATTCCCTCGGTGAGTGTCTGCTGCCCCTGAAGCGGGTGGCTGCGGCGGTTGTGTTCGTAACGGCGGATCAGCGCCTCGTCGGAGGCCTCCATGAACAGCACCCGGGGATTGATGCCGCGAGTCGCCAGCTCGGTACGCACCGAGTCGAGGTCTCCGGTGAAACCGGCCGAGCGCACATCCATCACCACTGCCAACTGGGTGATCCGGGACCCCGCCGCCAGGCCCAGGTCCACCATCCGGGTGATCAAGTCAGGCGGCAGGTTGTCGGCGACGTACCAGCCAAGGTCCTCGAGCACCTTGGCCGCGGTGCCGCGCCCTGCGCCGGACAGCCCGGTGACCAGCACCACGTCGATACCGGCGCCGTCTCCGGAACCGGCGACGTCGCGCTCCCGCACGCCCTTTGGTGATTCCCTGGTCATCCCGACATCCGTTGCTGTTCAGCGGCACCCGTCGTGCCGTCGGCGACCCCCAGTGCCTCGAGTACGGCCGCAGCGGTCGCAGCGCCGATTCCCGGGACCGAGGTGAGCTCCTCGACGGTAGCCTTTTTCAGCCGCGCCACCGAGCCGAAATGCGAGATCAACACCTTGCGCCGATGCTCACCGAGACCGGGCACCGCGTCCAGCACAGACGCCGTCATTCGCTTGGATCGTTTGCTGCGGTGGTAGGTGATGGCGAACCGGTGCGCTTCGTCACGGATCCGCTGCAACAGATACAGGCCTTCGCTCTGCCTCGCCAAGATGATCGGGTCCGGCTCCGAGGGAACCCACACCTCCTCCAGTCGCTTGGCCAGTCCGATCGTCGCGACGTCGGTGATACCGAGCTCGGCGAGCACCGCGGCCGCTGCGTTGACCTGCGGAGCACCCCCGTCCACCACGTAGAGGTTCGGCGGATAGGCGAACTTACGTGACTTTCCTTCCGGGGCAAGTACTTCGGGGTCCAGGTGACGACGGAACCGGCGTCGGGTCACCTCGGCGATCGAGGCCACGTCGTCGGAGCGGCCCTCGCCGGCGGCCTCTCGGATCGCGAAGTGGCGATAGTCCGACTTGCGGGGCAATCCGTCCTCGAAGACCACCAGCGACCCGACCACATCGGTGCCCTGCACGTGACTGATGTCGACGCATTCGATGCGCAGCGGGGCGTCGGCAAGTCCCAACGCCTCTTGAATGTTCTGCAGCGCAGCAGATCTGGCGGTGAAGTCCCCGGCTCGTTTCAACTTGTGTTGCTGCAGCGCGTCTTTGGCGTTTCGCTCGACGGTCTCGGCCAGCGCGCGCTTGTCGCCGCGCAACGGCACCCGCAGCGACACCCGTGAACCACGCAGGTCAGATAGCCAGCTGATCAGCTCGTCGGCGTTGGCCGGCAGGCAGGGCACCAGAACCTCGCGGGGCACCGGGTTGGTCGGTTCGTCGGCGGAGCCCTCCAACTCGGCCTGGTCGCCGTAGAACTGGGTGACAAACTGCTCGACCAGCCGCTCCAGCGAGCTGTCGGAATCGCCGGGGTCGCCGGGCTTTTCGACGATCCAGCCGCGCTGCCCACGCACCCGTCCGCCGCGCACATGGAAGACCTGGACCGCCGCCTCCAAGTCGTCGTCGGCAAACGCCACCACGTCGGCGTCGGTGCCGTCGCCGAGCACCACAGCCTGCTTCTCCAAGGCCCGTTTGAGCGCCGCAACGTCGTCCCGCAGCCGCGCCGCCCGCTCGAAGTCGAGCTGATCGGAGGCGGCCAGCATCTGCTGTTCGAGGCTGCGCACCAGTCGGTCGGTTTTGCCGGCCAAGAAGTCGCAGAAGTCGTCCACGATCCGCCGGTGCTCCTCGACGCTGACCCGCCCGACACACGGTGCCGCGCACTTGCCGATATAGCCCAGCAGGCAGGGCCGGCCGATCTGCTGGTGGCGCTTGAAAACCCCTGCCGAACAGGTGCGCGCCGGAAATACCCGCAGCAGCAGGTCCAGGGTTTCGCGAATGGCCCAGGCGTGCGAGTAGGGCCCGAAGTAGCGCACTCCCTTGCGTCGCGGTCCGCGGTAGACCATCAGCCGCGGGTACTCCTCGTTCAGGGTGACAGCCAGCACGGGGTAGGTCTTGTCGTCGCGGTAGCGGACGTTGAACCGCGGGTCGAACTCCTTGATCCAGTTGTATTCCAGCTGCAGCGCCTCGACCTCGGTGTTGACCACCGTCCATTCCACCTTCGCGGCGGTGGTCACCATCTGGCGAGTGCGCGGGTGCAGGCCGGCGACGTCGGCGAAGTACGACGTCAGCCGCGACCGCAGGCTTTTCGCCTTGCCCACGTAGATGACCCGGCCGTGTGCGTCGACGAACCGGTAGACGCCCGGCTCGACGGGAATGGAGCCGGGCGCCGGGCGATAGGTCGCGGGGTCTGGCACGGTTACCAGGCTAGCGACGATCGCAAGCGCGACGGAGTCGGGCGCAGCGGGTCGTCGTCATAGGATCAGTCGGATGGTGGTGGCGCCGGCCGGTAGCGCACGACCAGGGCTCGCAGCGCACGCATGGCCGCCACGGCGTCCTCCTTGTCTGCGGACTGGATGGCCACCAGTGGAATGTATTCGTCGTCGGGCAACTCCAGCCGGGCCCATCGCTTGCCGGGCGGGAAGGACACCCCGACCACCTGCGACCACGGGATCAACCGGTCGCCGAGCCCGTTGCACACCGACACCCCGGATTCGCCCGCCCGCACCCGGGCCCTGGTCCACAGCAGCATCGATCCGGCCACGATGATGCCCAGCACCACCACCGCCACCCGGTCGTAGGTGCGGAAGATCACGCCGCTGGAGCGGATCGTCAGCAGAAAACTCACCACGACGTGGATCGCGACGATCAGGATCGCCGCGCTCCATAAGCCGATGCGCATCAGGCGCGGGCGCACCTGCAGATCCCACTGCGGGGATCCGGAAGGGCCCGTCACAGCGCGGCGCGCAGGTCGCGCAGGGTCAGCGCCGTGCTCAGCGCGGCGGCGGCCGCCTGCGCCCCCTTGTCCTCGGCCGAATCGGGCAGCCCGGCGCGATCCAGCGCCTGCTCCTCGTCGTTGACCGTGAGCACCCCGTTGGCCACCGGCGTCGCGGCATCCAGCGACACCCGGGTCAGACCTTGGGTGACCGCGTCACACACATAGTCGAAATGCGGTGTCCCACCACGGATCACCACACCCAGTGCGACGACTGCGTCGTGGTTGCGGGCGACTTCCTGGGCTACCACCGGAATCTCGATCGCCCCGAGCACCCGCACCACCGTCGGCTCGGCGATACCGGCGTCGGCGGCCACCTTGCGGGCACCGGCCAGCAGGGCATCACAGATCCGGGTGTGCCAAGTACTGGCGACGATCGCCAGGCGCACACCGGAGGCGTCGAGCGCCGGCATGTCCGGCACCCCGGCTGCAGGACTCATCTACAGCGCTCCACCGAACTCATCGGGCAGGTGCGCGGAGTCGTCGAAGTCCTCCAGCCCGGTCAGCTCGTGGCCCATCCGGTCGCGCTTGGTCAGCAGGTAGCGGATGTTCTCGGCGTTGGCCCGCACCGGCAGCGGCACCCGTTCGATGATGTGCAGCCCGTAGCCGTCCAGCCCGACCCGTTTGGCCGGGTTGTTGGTGAGCAGGCGCATCGAGCGGACCCCGAGGTCCACCAGGATCTGCGCGCCGATGCCATAGTCGCGGGCATCGGCCGGCAGCCCCAGCTTGAGGTTCGCGTCGACGGTGTCGTCGCCGGCATCCTGCAGCTGGTAGGCCTGCAACTTGTGCAGCAACCCGATGCCGCGGCCCTCGTGCCCGCGCATGTAGAGGACCACCCCGCGGCCCTCGTGTGCCACCATCGCCAGCGCCGCATCCAGCTGCGGACCGCAGTCGCATCGCCGCGAACCGAACACGTCGCCGGTCAGGCACTCGGAGTGCACTCGAACCAGCACGTCGTCACCGTCGTTGTGCGCCCCGGCGATCTCGCCGCGAACCAGCGCGACGTGCTCGACGTCCTCGTAGATGCTGGTGTAGCCGACCGCCCGGAACTCGCCGTGCCGGGTCGGGATGCGGGCTTCGGCGACGCGCTCGATGTGCTTCTCGTGCTTGCGGCGCCACTCGATCATGTCGGCGATGGAGATCAGCGCCAGACCGTGTTCGTCGGCGAAGATCCGCAGCTCGTCGGTCTGGGCCATCGCGCCCTCGTCCTTCTGGCTGACGATCTCGCAGATCGCGCCGGCCGGCTGCAGGCCGGCCATCCGGGCCAGGTCGACTGCGGCCTCGGTGTGACCCGGTCGGCGCAGTACGCCGCCGTCCTTGGCGCGTAGCGGCACCACGTGTCCCGGCCGGGTGAATTCGTCGGCGGCACTGCCCGGGTCGGCCAGCAGGCGCATCGTCGTCGCCCGATCCGAAGCCGAAATCCCGGTTCCGACATTGTTTTTCGCGTCGACGGTGACGGTGTAGGCGGTGCCGTGCTTGTCCTGGTTCACCGCGTACATCGGCAGCAGACCAAGCCGATCGCAGATCGCGCCGTCCAGCGGCACGCACAGATATCCGGAGGTGTAGCGCACCATGAACGCCACCAACTCAGGGGTGGCCTTCTCGGCGGCGAAGATCAGGTCGCCTTCGTTCTCCCGGTCCTCGTCGTCGATGACGACAACGGCTTTACCAGCCGCGATGTCGGCAACCGCCCGCTCGACGGTGTCCAACTTCGTCATCTTCTGCCACCTTGAGATCGCCGTCCGGGGCCGCCCGATCGGCGCAACCCGCTCGTCCAGTATGAACCACCGGTCAGCCAAGGTTTGCCCTGTGACTCACCCAGCGGGATTTGCCACCAGACGCTCGACGTATTTGGCGATGATGTCCACCTCGAGATTGACCAGCGTGCCGACCGGCGCCCGGCCCAGCGTGGTCAGCTCCAGTGTGGTCGGGATCAATGACACCTCGAGAAAGTCGTCCGGCTCACAGCCCAGCCCGGCGACGGTCAGCGAGATGCCGTCGACGGTGATGGAGCCCTTCTCCACCACGTAACGGGCCAGCGACGCAGGCAGCGCGATCCGCACCACCTCCCAGTGCTGCGCGGGCGTGCGGGCCAGTACCCGTCCGGTGCCGTCGACGTGGCCCTGCACGATGTGTCCGCCCAGCCGGCTGCCCAGCGCGGCCGCGCGCTCCAGGTTCACCGGACCGCCGACCTGCAACGATCCCAGGCTGGACCGATCCAGCGTCTCGCGCATCACGTCGGCGGAGAACCGGCCGCCGGGCAGCACCTCCACCACGGTCAGGCACACCCCGTTGACGGCGATCGAATCACCGTGGCGGGCGTCGGAGACGACGGTGGGGCCTTGGATGACCAGGCGCGCGGCGTCGGTCAGTTCGTCACGGCTGACCAGCTGGCCCAGCTCCTCGACGATTCCGGTGAACATCACATCAGGCTAGCGACGAGCGCAAGGGCGACGGAGTCGGGCGCCGCGGGTCGTCGCCATCTACTTATGCGCCCGCTGGGCGGCTGCGACTGAGCGGCCTCTATACGATGTCACCCATGCGCAGACTTCTCATCGCCCTGGCCACTGCCACCACCGCCGCCGCGCTGTTCGCCGGCTGCTCCAGCAAGGAATCCGGCGCCCCGCTGCCGGACGCGGCGACCCTGGTCAAGGAGTCCGCCACCACCACCGCCGACCTCAAGAGCGCGCACCTGGCGCTGTCGGTGACCGGCCAGATCAAGAACCTGCCGGTCAAGACCCTTGAGGGTGACCTGACCAACGAGCCGACCACCGCGGCCAAGGGCAGCACGACGATCACCATGCTCGGCTCCGACGTCGACGCCAAGTTCATCGTGATCGACGGCGACCTGTACGCGGCGATCACCGGCGACGACTACGACAACTACGGCTCCGCCGAGAAGATCTACGACGTGGCCGCGATCCTGAGCCCGGACAAGGGATTGGCCAACATGCTGGCCAACCTGAACGACCCGAAGTCGCAGGGACGCGAGACCATCAACGGCCATAAGGCCGTCCGGGTCACCGGCAAAGTGCCCGCCGACGAGGTGAACAAGCTGGTGCCGCAGCTGAAGGCCACCGCTCCGACAGCGGCCACGGTCTGGATCGAAGAGGACGGTGACCACCAGTTGGTGCAGGCCCAGATGGACCCCAGTGCGGGCAACTCGATTCAGATGACGCTGTCGAACTGGAACGCCCCGGTGACCGTTGAGAAGCCGGCGGGAGCGTGATGCGAGTCAATCGCCGACTCGCGATCAGCGCAGGTAGCCTCGCCGTCCTGCTCGGGGCTCTCGACACCTATGTCGTGGTCACGATCATGCGCGACATCATGGCGCCGCAGCCTGCCGGCGTCGGGATCCCGATCAACAAGATCCAGCAGATCACCCCGATCATCACCTGCTACCTGCTCGGCTACATCGCCGCGATGCCGCTGCTGGGCCGGGCCTCCGACCGTTTCGGCCGCAAACTGCTGTTGCAGATCAGCCTGGCCACGTTCGTCGTCGGCTCGGTGGTGACCGCGCTGGCGACCGATCTGTCGATGCTGGTGGTGGGCCGCACCATCCAGGGAATCGCGGCCGGGGCGCTGTTGCCGGTGACGTTCGCCCTCGGTGCTGACCTGTGGGCACAGCGACGCCGGTCGGCGGTGCTGGGCTGGATCGCCGGCGCCCAGGAACTGGGCAGTGTGCTGGGTCCGCTGTACGGCATCTTCATCGTCTGGGCGCTGACCAGCTGGCGAGACGTGTTCTGGATCAACGTGCCGCTGACCGGGCTGGCCATGGTCTTGATCCACTTCAGCCTCCCGTCGCAGTCCAAGGCCGGCTCCCGGGAGCGTGTCGATGTGGTCGGGGGGCTGCTGCTGGCGGTCATCCTGGGACTGCTGACGATCGGCCTGTACAACCCCGACCCCAGCGCCAAACAGGCGCTTCCCGACCACGGTGCCGCGTACCTGTTGGTTGCGGCGATCGCGCTCGTGGCGTTCGTCGTCTGGGAGATCAGATCGCCGACGAAGCTGCTCGACCCGGCCGGCGCCCGGATGGGCCCGTTTCTGGCCGCATTGGGATCCTCGCTCTGTGCCGGTGCCGCGCTGATGGTCACCCTGGTTGACGTCGAGCTGTTCGGCCAGGGCGTGCTCGGAAAGACCCAGAACGAGGCGGCGATGCTGCTGCTGTGGTTCCTGGCCGCACTGCCCATCGGCGCCGTGGTGGGCGGCGCGATCGCCACCATGGCCGGTGACCGGCTGGTGACGTTCGTCGGGTTGCTCATCGCCGCGGGGGGCTACTGGCTGATCTCGAAGTGGCCGGTCGACCTGATGGCCTACCACCACGAGGTGCTCGGCCTGAGCCTTCCGGCGGCACACACCGACCAGATCCTGGCCGGTTTCGGTTTGGGCCTGGTGATCGGCCCGTTGACCTCGGCGGTCATGCGGGTCGTGCCGGCGCGCGAGCACGGCATCGCCGCGTCCGCCGTGGTGGTGGCCCGGATGACGGGGATGCTGATCGGTCTGGCCGCGCTGTCGGCGTGGGGCCTGTACCGGTTCAATCAGATTTTGGCCGGCATACCCAAGGGCTCCGGTGGCAGTCTGGTCGAGAAGATGGCGGCGACCGCGCACAACTCGAAGCTGGCGTTCGCCATGATGTACGGCGAGATCTTCGGGATCACCGCCCTCATCTGTGTGGTCGGCGCGGTGCTCGGATTGTTCATCGGCCGCAACGACGTTCACGCCGAAGATGCCGAAGTGTCCGAGCCGGAGGCCGCCATCTCGCGGTGAGCGGCGCCAGCCGCTAGTGCGGCACCAGGCTCAGCAGCAGGTCGGGGCCGATCGGCTCCACCGTGTCGAACCGCCAGCGCAGCGCCCGGGCGATGTTGGGCACCCCGACATCGTCGACGGCGGTGATCGGCCCGCCCAGCAGGATCGGCGCCACATAGGCCAGGATCCGATCGATCACCCCGGCCCGCAGGAACGCTCCGGCCAACGTGGGGCCGCCCTCCAGCAGCACATCGGTGCGATCGGCAAGTGCCCGCAGCACCTCGGCCGGATCGTGGGTGCGGATCACCATGGTGCGCGAGTCGTCATTGAGCACAAGGGCATCCGCGGAGATCTCGCGCTCCCCCACCACCACCCGCAGCGGCTGCCGGTCGGCCAGGGATCCGTCGGGCAGTCGCGCGGTCAGGGTCGGATCGTCGACGAGCACCGTGCCGGTACCCACCACGATGGCGTCGGCGGCCGCCCGGCGGCGGTGCAGATCGGCCCGGGCGGCCTCGCTGGTGATCCATTGACTGGATCCGTCGGCGGCCGCGCTGCGGCCATCAATGCTGGTGGCGTACTTCCAGGTGACGTGTGGCAGGCCGGTGCGCTGCTTGTGCAGCCACTCTCGCAGCGGCCCGGCCGTCACCGCGTGGGCCTGCACCCCGGAGAGCACCTCGACCCCGGCCGCCGCCAGTCGCGACGCCCCGCCCGCCGCGGCGGGGTTGGGGTCGGCGACGGCGTAGGCCACCTGTGCCACACCGGCGGCCAGCAGCGCATCCACGCACGGCGGGGTTCGGCCGTGGTGATTGCACGGCTCCAGGGTGACCACCACGGTGCCGCCGGCGGCCAACTCGCCGGCGCGGCGCAGCGCCACCACCTCGGCGTGCGCCTCACCGGTCGGTCCGGTTCCTCCGACACCGACCACTCGCCCATCACGGTCGAGGACCACCGCGCCCACCGGCGGGTTGGGGTAGGTCTTGCCCTTGACGCGCTGCGCCTGCTCGATGGCGAGCAGCATCGCGGCGTCGAGGCCGGCGGCGTCTGTCGCGGCCGGAGGGTTACTCATGCGCGCAGATGCGGCGACGCGGCGAGGGCTTGGCGGCGCAGCGATTCCACCGCGGCGCCCGGGTCCTCGGCGCTGTAGACCGCCGAGCCCGCCACGAAACAGTCGACGCCGGCCTCGGCGGCCTCTTCGATGGTGTCGGCGTTGATGCCGCCGTCAATCTCCACCAGGATGCGCAACTCCCCGGCATCGACCAGCTTGCGCACCGCGCGCACCTTGCCCAGCACCTCGGGGATGAAGGACTGCCCGCCGAATCCCGGTTCCACCGACATCACCAGCAGGGTGTCGAAGTCCCGCAGGATCTCCAGGTAAGGCTGCAGCGGCGTGCCCGGTTTGACGCTGAGTCCAGCTTTGGCGCCGGCGGCCCGGATGTCGCGGGCGACCGCGACCGGGTTGTCGGTGGCCTCGGCGTGGAACGTGACGTTGTAGGCGCCCGCCTCGGCGTACGGCGGGGCCCAGCGGCCCGGGTCCTCGATCATCAGATGGCAGTCCATCGGGATGTCGGTGGCCGCCAGCAGGCTCTGCACCACCGGCAGACCCAGCGTCAGATTGGGCACGAAATGGGCGTCCATCACATCGACGTGCAACCAGTCCGCGCCCTTGACCGCGGCGGCCTCGTCGGCGAGCCGGGCGAAGTCCGCGGACAGGATCGACGGCGCGATCATGGGTCGTGACACGAGGCTCAGCCTACTTGCAGAGCCGCGGCGAACATGGCGTCGGTGCCGTGCCGGTGCGGCCACAACTGCACGTACGGGCCGTCCCCGAGCGCGCCCAGGCTGTCCAGGGGCGCGAACAGCGGTCGGGTGTCCAGCGCGGTCACCGGGTGCCGCCGCAGCGCATCGGCCACCACGCCGACCGTTTCGGCCAGATGCGGCGAGCACGTGGCATACAGCACCACGCCGCCCGGGCGGGTCAGTGCGATCGCCGCTGCCAGCAGTTCGCGCTGCAGTTTCGCCAGTACCGGGACGTCGGCGGGTTGGCGGCGCCACCGCGCTTCGGGACGACGTCGCAGTGCACCCAGGCCGGTGCACGGCACGTCCACCAGCACCCGGTCGAAGCCGGGCTCCAATCCCGACTCGCGTCCGTCGGCGGTCAGCACATCCACATCGAGGCCGCGGGTGTTCTCGGCGACCAGGGCGGCACGGTGCGGCGCCTGCTCCACCGCGGTCACCCGGGCCCCGTTCCCGGCGGCCAGGGCGGCCAGCAGCGCGGTCTTGCCGCCGGGCCCGGCGCACAGGTCCAGCCAACGCCCGGTGTCACCGTCGACCGGGGCCAGCGCGCACGCCCGGGCCACCAGCTGGCTGCCCTCGTCCTGGACCAGGGCTCGACCGTCGCGCACCGGGTCGAGCCGCCCCGGGTCGCCGCCGGACAGGTACACCGCGTACGGCGAGTACCGGCCGACGGTGCCGTCCACGGCGGCGGCCAACTCGGCAGCGGTCAGCGCACCGGGCCGCGCGGCCAGATGCACCTGGGGGCGCACGTCATCGGCGGCCAGCGCCGCGTCGAGTTCACCGGCGGCGGCCCCCAGCGAATCGGCGAAGGCCTGCGCGATCCAGCGCGGGTGCGCGCGGGTGAACGCCGCATGACCGATCGGATCGATGGCCGCATCCGGCGCGAGCTCCGCGGTCCAGGACGCTTCGTCACGGGTGCTGATGGTGCGCAATACGCCGTTGACGAAACCTGCTCGCGCCGAGTCGAATTCGATGGCCGCCTGCTCGACCGTGGTGGACACCGCGGCATGCGCGTCGACCCGGGTGCGCAACAACTGGTAGCTGCCCAGTCGCAGCAGGTCCAGCAGCACCGGGTTGATCGCGTCGGGTGAGCGCTGCGCAGCCGCACCGATGATCGCGTCGAGCAGCCCACGAACCCGGCAGGTGCCGTAAGTCAATTCGGTCGCGAAAGCGGCGTCGCGACCGGCGATCCCGCGTTCGGACAGCAACGCCGGCAACGCCAGGTTCGCGTAGGCGTCACGCTGTGAGACCGCCTGCAGCACGTCGAACGCGGCGCGACGTGCCGGATCCAGGGGTTTGCGCTCGCGTTTGCGCGGCCCACCCTGGGGCCGGCGCGGTGGGCGGGTCATGAGGCTCGCACCGTGGCATCGAGGTGGGCGCCGCGCGCCCAGTCGGCGGCGTCCATGGGTTTCCTTCCGGGCGGCTGGATCTGGCCCAATCGCACCGGCGCCGATCCGGTGCCGATCCAGACGTTTCGCCGGTCGACGTGAATGTCCCCGGGCCTCAGCGCTTCCGGGCCGCCATCGGCGATGGCCACCGGGCCCAGTTTCACCCGCAGGTCACCGATCACCGTCCACGAGCCCGGATGCGGAGTGACGGCACGGATGCGGCGCTCGATCACCGCGGCGGGCAGATCCCACCGCACCCGCGCGTCGTCGACGCTGATCTTCGGGGCGTAGCTGACCCCGTCGCGAGACTGCGGAACCGCGGTCAGCGCACCGTCGGCAATCCCGTCGAGGGTGGCCTCCAGCAGTCCTGCACCCGAGACCGCTAACCGGCCCAACAGTTCACCGGCGGTGTCGCCCACGCGGATCCTCTCGGTGGCGACGCCGTAGATCGGCCCGGAATCGAGTTCCGATTCGATGCGAAACGTGGTGGCGCCGGTCACCTCGTCACCGGCGGCGATGGCCGCCTGCACCGGTCCCGCACCCCGCCAAGCCGGCAGCAGCGAGAAATGCAGGTTGACCCAGCCGTGCTGCGGTACCGCCAACAGCCCATCGCGCAGCAGCGCCCCGTAGGCCACCACCGGGCAGCACTGCGGTGCCAGTTCAGCCAACTCCGCAACGAACTCGGCCGAGTTCGGCTTGGCCGGCCGCAGCACCGGGATGTCGTGGTCGAGGGCGAGTCGCGCCGCCGGGCAGGGCTGCGGGTTCCCTCGCCGTCCGGACACCGCATCGGGACGGGTGAGCACCGCGGCCACCTCGTGGCGCGGCGAGTCGATCAGCCGTTGCAGCGACGGCAACGCGGTGTCCGGGGTGCCGGCGAAGACTATGCGCACCGGGACAGTTTAGGAACACGGTGGATACCGGTGGGCGCTCGCGTACCCGGAATCAGCGCGGGCGTTTCAGCGTTGAATTGTTTGATTTGCTAACGATCGCATTGTCGTCAGGAGTCCGGTCATGGTTATCCCCACTTCGCCCGACTATGAAGCAGACAACGTGGGGATCACCGAGACCATCGAACCCGATCCAAGCCTGGCAGCTCGCGTTCTCAGCGGTGCCGTGCGATTGACCGTGCACAATGCGCTGGCCGTCAGCAGTGCTGTGCTGCGATTACCGCTGCCCTACAGCGCCGTCGAGCGTGCGGCGTGCGCCCTACCGGCGCCGCGCGGCCTGACCCGCGCGAAGGTGGAGCTGCCACACGCCCACGCGCAACTGCTGCGGGCTCGCGGAGTGACGTCCCGGACCGGCCGGGTGGTGCTGTACTGCCACGGCGGTGCGTTCCTGTGCTGCGGGATCAGCACCCATCTGCGGCTCATCGCGAAACTCTCGGAGTTCGCCGACGCCCCGGTACTGGCGGTCAACTACCGGATGCTGCCCAAATACACCATCGAGATGGCCATCGAGGACTGTCATGACGCCTACCGGTGGCTACGCGAGCACGACTACCCGCCCGAGCAGATCGCGATCGCCGGTGACTCCGCCGGCGGGTACCTGGCGCTGGCGCTCGCCGAACGGCTCGGGGGTGGCGGCGAGGAGCCCGCGGCATTGGCGCTGCTGTCCCCGCTTTTGCAGCTCGCCTCGGAACGTCCGGCCGCCAATGGGCCGATGCTGCCGCACAATTCGTTCGCGGCGCTGAGCGCATTGATCGCCGCGCATGACGGAGTGCTCTACGAACCGCTGCAGCACATCAAGCCCGGCCTGCCCCCGACGCTGATCCACGTCTCCGGCGCTGAGGAACTCGCCTACGATGCGCGGCTGGCGGCCAAGGAGCTGTCCGCCGCAGGGGTGCCGGTGGAGTTGGGGATCTGGCCCGGCCAGATTCACGTCTTCCAGCTGGCTGCCCCGCTGCTGCCCGAGGCCACCCGATCGCTGCGTCAGATCGGCGATTTCATCCGGGCAGCGATCAAGGATCAACAGCCGGATTCGGATTCGGCGGCCTGACCCGATGCGCAATGACCAGATGGGGGCCAGAGGCTCGCTCACATGACCAGCCGGCCGAGGGGCATTTCGAGCCCGAGCGCGGCGAGTCGATTGAAGTTACTGCGGGCGCAGATGATTGGGCAGGGGTCGTTGGACCTCGACCCGGGAGCCATCGGCCCTGATGGCGCGGCCCCAAAGTACCAACGGCCCTTCCGCGTGCTGCGGGATCGCGGCACCATGGATGACAGGTAGAGACCGGAGGTCGAGATGACTGCCCCGATGGTGGAGACCCAAGCGGTCAAGGAGGCGGTATGGGCGGCGTGTCGTGCTCCGTCCCTGCACAACATCCAGCCGTGGCGGTGGGTGCTTGACGGCGAGGAACTCCAGCTGTTCCTCGATCCCGGCCGTATGCTGCCGTCGGATCGTTCCGGGCGTGAGGCCCTTATCGGTTGCGGCGCCGCACTGGACCACCTCCGGGTCGCCATGTCCGCGTCCGGCCTGGACACCAACGTCGAGCGGTTTCCCAATCCCAACGACCCTCACCATCTCGCGTCGGCCCGATTCTCGCCGATGGAGTACGTCACCGACGGACACCGCCGTCGCGCCGAGGCGATCTGGGTACGCCGCAGCGACCGGTTACCACTGGGTCCGCCGGAGAACTGGGAATCATTCGAACCGCTGCTGCGCAATCGCATCGGTCACTACCGCGTGCATCTGGACGTACTACCGGAGGATGCGCGTCCCCGCCTGGTGCAGGCCTCCCAATTCGCCGAATCGCTAAGACTTTACGATTCCGCCTATCATGCCGAATTGCGCCGCTGGACAGTGCCGTTCGAGGAGTCCGCGGGCATCCCCTACAGTTCCCTGCCATCGAGGACCGAAGGCGACCGGGTCGACGTCGGGCGCGCGTTTCCGGCCGGCAACCAGCATGAGCGACGGGTTCAAATCCCTGAGGACGAGTCGACGATCGTGGTGTTGTCCACCGATGGCACAACCCGGGCGGACGCGTTGGAAACCGGCGAAGCGCTCTCGACGGTACTGCTGGAGTGCACGATGGCCGGCTTGGCCACCTGCCCGCTGACCCACCTCACCGAGGTTCCGGTCGCCCGGGAGATCGTCGAGACGCTGATGGGCCGCAACGCCGTGCCGCAGATCCTGATTCGGGTCGGACACGCTCCGACTGGCGGCGAAACCCCGTCCCCCACCCGGCGACGCCCGCTCGATGAGGTCCTGAAAATACAAGGCAGGTAGGCCCTGTGGGTGTGACTGCGGGCGGTCTATGAGCCGTTCCGGTCGGCAGGTCAGCCGATGTGCAGCGGATCGATCTGCACCCGCACCGGATGGTGCGACCCGCGGGCACTGAGCACCCCGACGCCACGGCGCAGTGCTGCGGCCAGCACCAGACCGTGGTCGCGGCCGACCCGGGCCAGCATCCGGATCACGGGCAGCTCGTCGGGGACACCGGCCGGGCGCCGCACCCCCGGCGGCAGCGGCACCGGGCCGAGCACCTCGGCGTCGTCGGGCAGCCGGGCCTGCTCCAGCAGCGCCGTCACCGAGTCCGCGTCCCCGTCGAGCGCGGCGATATGCACCGCCGGCGGCAATCCGACCTCGGCGCGGGTGGTCAGCTCGGCATCGGCGTGGCCGACCGGATCCCACCGGATGAGGGCCTGCACGGTCGGGATCGACGACTCGGCGACCACCGTCACCACCCCGCCGGCCTCCCGGTCGCGCACCAGCGCCGCCGCCGCCATCCAGCGCCGCAGCGTGTCCTCGGCGGCACGCAGATCCTGGCGGCCCAGCAGCGCCCAACTGTCCAGCAGCAGCGCCGCTCCGTATCCCTGAGGGGTGCGCGGCTCGGCACCGGGCGTGGCGATCACCAGCGCCGGGCCGTCCTCGGTGCGGTCGACGATGGTGTCACCGGCGGAGGTGATGACCGGGGTGCCGGGGAAAGCGCGGCCGAGTTCTTCGGCGGTACGCCGGGCGCCGATGACCACCGCACGAACGGCGTCGGACCCGCAGCGCGCACACCGCAGCGCCGGGTCGACCCGGCCGCACCACCGGCAGACCGCGGCACCACCGCGCTCCGGCAGCGACAACGGGCCGGTGCAGTGCCTGCAGCGGGCGACCGCGCGGCAGCGCCCGCACGCCAGCGACGGCACATACCCGCGCCGCGGCACCTGGACCAGCACCGGCGCCCCGGCAGCCAGTGCGGTACGCGCGCTCTGCAGGGCGACCGACGGCAACCGGGCGGTGCGCGCCGCCGGGTCTCGCTGTTCGGCATATCCGCTGTCATCGAGGGCCACCACCCGTGGCGCCGCCGACCGCAAGACCGTCCGCGGCGCCACCAGGTCGTGCGCCCACCCGCTGGCCACCAGCGCGTGCGCCTCAGCAGTGCGCGCATAGCCGCCGATCAGTGCGGCGCAGCCCGACAGGTGCGCCCGCAGCATCGCCACCTCGCGGGCGTGCGGGTAGGGCGCCCTCGGCTCGGCCAGGCTGTCGTCCCCGTCATCGAAGACCATGACCAGACCCAGGTCGGCAAGCGGGGCGAACACCGCGCTGCGGGTGCCGATCACCAGCCGGGCCTCACCGCGCAGCACAGACAGCCAGCGCCGGTACCGGCTGGCCGGTCCCAGGCCCGCCGACAGCGCGACGACAGCCGACTCGTCGATGCGGGCGACCGCGGCGAGGCGCAGGGCGTCCACGTCACGCTGATCGGGCACGATCGCCAAAGCCGTGCGCCCGGCCCGGATGGCGGCCACGGCGGCCTCACTGAACCGGTCGGTCCACGAATCACCGGGCAGCACCTGCCACACCGCGCGCGCGGCCCGGCCCTCGCCGAGCGCAGCCAGGAACGGGCCGCCCGCCCGGTAGCGCTGCCAGCCGGCCGGATCGACCGGTGCCAGCACCGGCGTCTCCGGTGGCGTCACCGCTTCGCGTTCCACCCGGGCGTGCCGCGGCGGTACCGCCAGCCGCAGCACGTCGGCCCGGCTGCCGGCGTAGCGGGCTGCCACCGCCTCCACCAGCCGGCGGACCTCCGTGGTCAGCACCGGTTCGCTGGAGATCACCCGCTCCAGCCGGCCCAGTTTGCCGGCGTGGTCGGTGTCGGCGCGGCGCTCCCAGACGAAGGCGTCGACCAGCCGGCCGTGAAAGCGCACCCGCACCCGTGCCCCGGGCAGGGCGTGGGCGGACTGCTCCGGGGTGACGAGATAGTCGAACTCGCGGTCCAGGTGCGGCACCGTCAGCATCGGCAGCACCCGCGCGATGGGTTCGCTCTCGACGCTCACCACGCAGGTGTAGCAGACTCCGCCGACCGGGGCATCCGCCGGATCACAAGCCGAGCGGCCTGTGGATCGGCGAGCATGCCGTTGATCGAGCTGAATTAGCTTGCTGGGGTATGTCCGAACAGCGCGGCGCCCATGTGGATGCGGCACGAGTCCGCGAAGGCTCACTGATGTCGAGGCAACAGACTTCGGCGAGGACCGATCAGGTGCTGTCCGCGACGCTGCGCGACGCCGTCGATCAAGCCCACCACGCTCGCCGGCGTCTCGATGCCATCGGGGCCGAGATCTGCGATGCGCTGGGCGATCAGCGGACGATGGCATTGGACACCCCGGCCGGTGCCCGCCAGTTCCAGCTCTTTCTGGCCGCCAAGGTCCGCGACATCCGACGGGTGGTCGCCGATGTCGTCGCCGACGACCGGGCACGCACGGTGCTGCTGCGGTCGCTGGGTGCGGGCTACCGCGTCCCGGCCCGAATACGCGACCGGGTCAACCGGCAGGTGCTGGCCGACGACATCGGCCGGGTGGAGAACGCCACCGAGGCGCTCAGCGCAGCGGACATGATTCGCTACGACAACGCGCTGCGGGTCCGCGACGGACTTGCGTTCAATTCCGGTAATTCCAACGGCGGCCCAAACCCGGTGCTGCTGATCAGTTATGACCCGGCGGCGTTCGACGGCCGGGGCCGGGCCGCGATCGCGATCGGCGATCCCGACACCGCTGACAACACCACCGTGGTGGTACCGGGGGCACACAGCAGCGTCCGCGACGGCTACCTGGCGCATCCGGATGCGGTGAGCGTCTATCGCGAGGTCGTGGCCGCCGATCCGGTTAGATCGAATTCGGTCATCATGTGGATGGGATATCGCGCCCCGGACAGCCTCTTCGATCCGATGGTGGCACAACCGAATTCGGCTCGGGTCGGCGGTAGACTGCTGGCCGCGGACGTCAACGCCTTGCGCGAGACGCACAGCGGCCCCTCCCACATCACCGTGATCGGGCATTCGTACGGCTCGACGACGGCGGCCGACGCCGCCGCCGGCTTCGGCATGCGGGCCGACGACGTGGTGCTCGTCGGTTCGCCCGGCACCGACCTGGCGCGCAGCGCCCACGACTTCCATCTACCCGCCGGAGGGCACGTGTATGTGGGTGCCGCATCGTCGGACCCGATCACCGGATTGGCCGGCGAGCCGCAACTGCCGGTACCCGGGACCGCGGCGACGGTCGGGCTCGGGCGAAATCCGGCTGACGAGGGCTACGGGTCGACCCGGTTCAAAGCCGAACCCCCGGGCCTGTGCTCACCGATTGCCGGCCACAGCTCCTACTTCAAACCAGACACCGAGTCGCTGTTCAGCATCGGCGACATCGCGTCCGGCCACGGCGACGCGCTGGCGCACGACCACATGACCGCGCCGCATCGCCGCCGGCTGCCCGCATTCGATCCGGAACGGCTGCGTCCCGGAACTGGGCATCACCGGCACTGAGCGATCTGGCCCGCCAGCGGGTTTCGGTCCGCCTTCAGTCCGCAACAGCCTCGTCGGCGATGCCGGATCGGCCGAAGAAGAAGCCGGCCGTGATGAGCAGTTGCGCCGCTGCGTACGCCCACCAGATCGGCACCGCCAACAGCTCATTGCCCAGAACGAACTTGCCGGCTCCGATCATGGCGTCCGAGACGGCGAAGAACACGGCACCGATTGCGGTCCAGCGGGTGGGCAGCTTCGCCAGCAGGGCCGCACACACCATGGCACCGAGCACCGCCATGTAGACCGCCACCGGGACCGTCATCCCCTCGCGAGCCAGGCCTGGCCAGAACCACACCAACAGGGCCAGACAGCCCACGCCGATCAGCCCCACCCCGACGAGCCGGCCCCGGGAGAGCACCGCCAGGGGAACCAATGCGGCCAGAAAACACAAGTGCGCCAGCAGGAATGCCGTCAACCCGGCAACGAACGACGGCTCCCACCACGGGATCGCCAGCAACCAGTCGCCGGCGGCCGACAGGGTCAACGCGGGGATCAGCCAGCGCGCCTCACGCAGGATCGGGTGCGCGGCCGCGGCGACCGCCAACAGCACCGCCATCGATGCCTTGAACGCCGGCTGGCCGACCCAATGCCCGGTCAACGCCTCCCCCGGCGCTGAGCGCAACGCCAGCACGGTCAAAAAGATGCCGTAGCCCACACCGGCCCAGCCGGCCGCAGCCCAGGCGGTGGGGACCAGCCGAGTTGCGTACGGTGTTCCCATGCCGCTGACCGACGATGACTCCGCTATCGATCCCATAGTGCTGAAGGTACTGGACGTCGTCCCCTTCCGACTGACACTTGCCGACGGTGTGGAGGCAGCGCGCCGCCAGATGCGTGACCTGCCGCGCCGGCCGGTATACCCCGAGCTGCCCAGTGAGGACCGCGTCATCGACGGCCCGGGCGGTGACCTTCCGGTGCGCATCTACCGGCCGTCGGGTGCGGACTCCGGCGCCGGCGTGGTGGTGTTCTTCCACGGCGGCGGTTTCGTCGCCGGCGACCTCGACACCCACGACGGCACGGCCCGCCAGCACGCCGTCGATGCCGACGCGGTGGTGGTGTCGGTGGACTACCGGTTGGCCCCGGAGCACCCGTTCCCGGCCGCCGTGCAGGACGCCATGGCCGCTACCGAGTGGGTGGCGGCGCACGCCGCCGAGCTGGGCGTGGACCCGAACCGGCTGGCGGTGGCCGGGGATTCGGCCGGTGGAAACCTCGCCGCGGTGGTGGCTCAGCTCGCCCGGGACGCCGGCGGGCCGGCCATCGCCTTCCAGCTGCTGTGGTATCCGGCCACCACCTACGACATCACCTTGCCGTCGTTCACCGAGAACGCCCACGCGCCGATCATCGACCGGGACGCGATTGCCGCGTTGACCCTCGCCTACGCGGCCGATGTCGACCTGAGTGATCCGCCGCCGACGCTGGCGCCCGCGCGTGCCGCGAACCTGGCCGGTCTGCCGCCGGCCTACATCGCGGTGGCCGGCCACGATCCGCTGCGCGACGACGGTATCCGCTACGGCGAACTGCTGTCGGCCGCCGGTGTGCCGGTGCAGGTGCACAACGCCAAAACGCTGGTACACGGATACCTGGGCTATGCCGGGGTGATCCCGGCGGCCACCGAGGCCACCGACCGCGGCCTGGCGGCTTTGAAAGCGGCGCTGAGCACGGCACCTTCGGCGATCCGATGCGACTGAACCAGGTCACCCTCGGCTCCACCGACATCGGCCGCTCGGAGCGGTTCTACCGACTGCTGGGTCTGCGGCTGATCGTCAAGACGGACGACTACCTGCGGTTCGAGTGCCCGGCCGGGGACAGCACTTTTTCGGTGGAACGTGTCGGCACCGCCCCGGCCGGCGAACAGGTGACCATCTACTTCGAAATCGACGACCTCGACGGTGAGTACCGGCGTTTGCGTGACGTGGTCGAGTTCAGCCAGCCGCCCACCGATATGCCCTGGCTGTGGCGAGAGGCCAGGCTGCGTGATCCCGATGGCCACCAGCTGTGCCTGTTTCACGCCGGCGAGGACCGCCGCAATCCGCCGTGGCGGCTCGAACAGCGCGATTCCCTCTGACGCGTCGCTGCCCGACGCGCTACCGTCGATCGATAGCAGCGACGAGGAGCCACCGTGACCGCGAAACCCGACCACGAGGTCCTGATCGTCGGCGCCGGGTTCTCCGGCATTGGCGCCGCGATCGGCCTCGACCAAGCCGGCATGTCCGACTATCTGATTATCGAGGCCGGCGACGGGGTCGGCGGAACCTGGCACTGGAACACCTATCCCGGTATCGCAGTGGATATTCCGTCGTTCTCGTATCAGTTCTCCTTCGAGCAGAGCACCGAGTGGTCGCGTACCTACGCACCCGGCCGGGAGCTGAAGAACTATGCCGAGCACTGCGTCGACAAGTACGGGCTGCGTTCCCGGATCCGCTTCGCCACCAAGGTGCTTTCGGCGGAGTTCGATGAGGAGCGCGGGTGGTGGCGGGTGCAGACAGGAGAGGCGAAGCCGGGACCGCCGCCGCATCAGCACAGCGGGACAGTCACGGCACGGTTTCTAATCAACGCCAGCGGCGTGCTGACCACTCCGAAGCTGCCCGATATCGATGGTGTCGACACGTTCACCGGGGTGACCATCCACACCGCGCGCTGGGATCACTCGCAAGACCTGGCGGGAAAGCGCGTCGCGGTGATCGGCACCGGGGCGTCGGCGGTGCAGGTGATCCCGGAGATCGCGCCGGTCGTCTCCTCGCTCACCGTTTTTCAGCGCACCCCGATCTGGTGCTTCCCGAAAATGGACCTACCGCTTGCGGCACCGCTCCGTTGGGCGATGCGCCTTCCCGGCGGAATGGCGGTCCAGCGGCTGGCCAGTCAGGCCTTCGTCGAGGCGACGTTCCCGATTGCGGCGCAGTACTTCACGGTGTTTCCGTTGGCCGAACGTATGGAATCCGCCGGCCGGGCCTACCTGCGCCGGCAGGTGCACGACCCGCTGGTGCGTGAGCAGCTCACGCCGCGCTACGCGGTGGGGTGCAAGCGCCCCGGCTTCCACAACACCTACCTGTCGACGTTCAACCGCGACAACGTGGCGCTGGTCGTCGACCCTATCGAGCAGATCACCCCCACCGGCGTGGTGACCGCGGGCGGCGTGACCCATGAGGTCGACGTTCTCATTCTGGCCACCGGATTCAAGGTGATGGACAGCGACAGCATCCCGACGTTCGCCGTCACCGGGGTCGGCGGACAGTCGCTGAGCCGGTTCTGGGACGAGCACCGACTACAGGCCTACGAGGGGGTCAGCATCCCCGGATTCCCCAACCTGTTCAGCGTTTTCGGCCCGTACGGCTACGTCGGATCGTCGTATTTCGCGCTGGTCGAGGCGCAGACCCATCACATCGTGCGCTGCCTGAAGGACGCCCGGCGCCGCGGCGCCTCCCGGGTGGAGATCTCCGAGGCGGCCAATGCCCGCTACTTCGACGAGATGATGAGCAAGCGGCACCGGCAGGTGTTCTGGCAGGACAGCTGCCGGCAGGCCAACAGCTACTACTTCGACAAGAACGGCGATGTCCCGCTGCGGCCCACCACCACGGTGGAGGCCTACTGGCGCAGCCGGCGCTTCGATCTCGACGACTACCGGTTCAGCGCGTAATACCGGAGGGACTGCTCGCCGGGATCAGATGGCGTGCTTGAGGTCGTCGACCTTGTCGAGCTTCTCCCACGGCAGGTCGACGTCGGTGCGGCCGAAGTGGCCGTAGGCGGCGGTCGGCGCGTAGATCGGCCGCAGCAGCTCCAGGTCGTTGATGATGGCACCGGGCCGCAGGTCGAACACCTGCCCGATGGCATTTTCGATCTTGGCCGGGTCGACGTGCTCGCTGCCGAACGTCTCGACGAACAACCCGACCGGGGCGGCCTTGCCGATCGCGTAGGCGACCTGGACCTCGACCCGATCAGCCAGGCCAGCCGCGACGACGTTCTTGGCCACCCAGCGCATGGCGTAGGCCGCCGAGCGGTCCACCTTCGACGGGTCCTTGCCGGAGAACGCACCGCCGCCGTGGCGGGCCCAGCCGCCGTAGGTGTCGACGATGATCTTGCGCCCGGTCAGCCCGGCATCGCCCATCGGCCCGCCGACCACGAAGTTGCCGGTCGGGTTGACCAGCAACCGCACATCGGAGGTGTCCATGGTCTCGTGGCCGAGCTCGGCGAGCACCGTGTTGACCACGTGCTCACGAATGTCGACGGCCAGCGTCTTGTCCAGGTCGATACCGTCGGAATGCTGGGTCGACAGCACCACGGTGTCCAGCCGCACCGGGACGTTGTCCTCGTACTGCACGGTGACCTGCGTCTTGCCGTCCGGGCGCAGGTAGCCCAGCGTGCCGTTCTTGCGTACCTCGGTGAGCCGCCGTGCCAGCCGGTGCGCCAACGCGATCGGCAGCGGCATCAGTTCCGGGGTGTCCCGGATCGCGTAACCGAACATCAAGCCCTGGTCACCGGCGCCCTGCTTGTCCCACTGGTCGCCGGCGCCTCCGACACGGCTCTCATGGGCGGTGTCCACCCCCTGGGCGATGTCGGGGGACTGCGCGCCGATCCCGATGTTGACGCCGCACGACGCGCCGTCGAAGCCCTTGTCGGAGGAGTCGTAGCCGATCTCCAGGATGCGCTTGCGCACCGTATTGGTGATGTCGGCGAATGCCTCCTTAGCGGTGGTGGTCACCTCCCCGACGACGTGCACCTGTCCGGTGGTGACCAGGGTTTCCACCGCTACCCGAGACTGGGGGTCGTCGGCGAGCAGCGCGTCGAGCACCGAGTCGCTGATGGCGTCACAGATCTTGTCGGGGTGTCCCTCGGTCACCGACTCACTGGTGAACAGCCGACCCTTTTCGCTCACAATGTCACCCTCCGGGTAATCGATCCAAAAGTTAGCTCGGGCAAATATAGCTATGCGCTCCTGGGGACGGCCTGACAGCCCGCTGCCCGCCCCCCGGCCGGGTAATGCCTGTGCTCCCCCGCGACCGGGAGATGCGCAACGACATGCCCCACGACGAGACACCTGAACGACTCGGCCATGTGGGTGCCTACCTTACAGTCCGGATCGCGTGCGTCGACAGTCCGGGTTGCGCCTGTGCCTCTCATCGGCGAGCGCGCGCAGTGGTACCGCAAAGCTCACGGCGTGTCCGGCGTCGCTGTCTCCAGCCGGACCGCCCAGCCCACCAGCGACCGCAGATAGCGCAGCACCAGCTCGTCGGGGTTCGCATGCGGGTCGGTGAGATGGAGCAGAGCCAGTTCCTCCAATGCGGACAACAACAGTCGCGCCGTCGCGCCGTCGACGTCGACCGGGCGACCGGCAAGCTGCGACAGCCGACCGGCGGCGATGCTTCGTGCGTAGCGACGGCCCAGCTCGGTGCGAGACTGCAATTGGGGCGGGGCTCCCGCGGGCGGGCTCAGGATGATGCGCCAACTTGTCGGCGCCGCATGCAGGTACGCCAGGATCCCGCGGCCGAGCGCGTCCGGGTCGTCGGCGAGCGGCCCCTCCACACTCTGGATTCCGGCGAAGGCGATCGCCGATTCGCGGTCGAGCAGCGCCGACATCAGTCCGGCCAGGTCGCCGAAGTTCTGGTAGACCACCGTCCGGGTGACCTCCGCGGCACGGGCCACCCTATCGATGGTCACCGCGGCGAAACCCTCGGCGGCGACGATGTCGCGGGCGCGGTCGAGCAGCTGTGTGCGCCGGGCTGCTGCCGGCATCCGCCGCTTCGGCGACTCCGTCGGCACGCTCACCCCGATTCCGGCAGTTGAAGTAGCAGCGCCACCGCGCGGGCCGCGCTCTGCGCGGCGCTCTCCATGGTCGCCGACCAATCGGTACGGGTCCAGTCCCCGGCGAGCACCAGGCTCGGCACCGAGGTGCGCTGATCCGGGCGCAGCCCCGCGGTGCCCACGACCTGCGAGAAGGTCGCCTTCGGCATCTTTACCACCTGCGCGGCCACCACCTTCGCCTCGGCCGCGGCCGGATAGTAGCGGCGCAGCAGGTCCATCTGCTCGTCCACGATCCGTTCGCTGGAGCGGTGGATCTGCTCGTAGGCGCCGCTGGTGGTCAGGCAGTACAGCCACGCGCCGGCCGGATCGCGGCGCTGCATGCGCTGCCGGTCGAACACCTCGTCGATGATGCCCGTGCCGCCGATCACCGACTCCATCGCCGTCTCGGTGCCCAGCGGCCGGTCCAGGTAGAGGTTGGTGCTCACGATCGGCGTGTGGTGCAACTTGTCTGCCGCGGCGTAGATTTCGGCGTGCTCGGGCAGGTCGTCGAGCAAGCCGCCGATATTGGAGTTGGGCACCGCGCAGACCACCGCGTCGGCCGCTATCTCGCCGCCGTCTGCCAGTTGCACCGAGCGGACGGCGTTGTCCTCCACAACGATTCGTCGGGCGATCGTGCGATAGCGCACGTCGACGCCGAGCCGGTCGAACACGGCGAGCGCGCCCGAGATGTAGAGGGTGTCGAGGTCGGTGGTGGGATAGCCGATCGTCACCGCTTCGCGGTGACGCAGGCCGAGCCGGATACCGGTGGCGAGCACGTCGGCGAAGACCTTGGCCGAGCCGCGTTCCACCGGCTCGGCGGCGATCCCCAGGGCGAGCCAGTCCCATACCGCCTCTCGCGACGAGGCGGGCATCCCGACCCGGGTAAGCCACTGGTCGGTGGTGAGATCGGGTAGATCCGAGGGTTGAAACAGCGCCTGGTGCGCGAGCCGCGCGGTCGCGACGGCCGTGCGCAGCCGGTCGAGCAGGCTGGTATCGGGGTGCGCACCGAACAGCGTTCGCACCGCGCCGAGCCCCCGGGTCACCAGGGTGGTCGTGGCGCCACCGGGCCAGCGCAGCGTGCCAGCGGTCGGAAACTCGACCATCGACCGGGTGCCGACGCTGCTCAGGTACCGGAACAGGTGCTCGTAGCCGCTCGCGATGACATGCTGACCGTTGTCCGGGAGGTCGGCTATCCCGTCTACTTGCATCGCCTGGGTGCGTCCGCCGAGCCGCCCGCGCCGCTCCAGCAGGGTGACCTTCTTGCCCGCTTCGGCCAGCCAGACCGCCGCGGCCAGCCCCGCGAGGCCGCCTCCGACCACCACATACCGTCGATCGTCCATGTCCGGCCCCTTCCGAGTAACTTACGATCCGTAAGTTACTGCTCGGACGATCAGTCGGTCAATGCCAGTGCGGTCTTTCGTGCGTCGGCAACGTTGGACGGTGTCACTCGCCGCCGGCCCCCAGGAATGCCACCACTGCGTCCACGATCCGGCTGGCCATCAGTGTCTTGGACCCGGACGCCAGGGCGGACTCGGTTCCGTCGGCGGCCAGCAGCCACCCGTCGTTGTGGTCCACCTCGAAGGCCCTGCCGTCTCCGACCGCATTGACCACCAACAGATCACATCCCTTGCGGCGCAGTTTCGCCCGGGCGTGGAACAGCACGTCGCCGTTCTCATCCCCGGTCTCGGCTGCGAAGCCGACGATGGCCCGCATGTTGGGCAGCTGCCCGTCGTCACGCGCCCGTACCGCGCCGGCCAGCACATCGTCGTTGCGGACCAGGTCGATCGTGGGGGGCCGGTCGTCCTCCCCCGGGCCCTTCTTGATCTTCGCCTGCGCCATTCGGGCCGGGCGGAAGTCGGCGACGGCGGCGGCCATCACCAACACCTGCGCCTCGGGGGCGTGCTTGGTCACCGCGTCGTGCAGTTGCGGGGCCGAGCTGACGTGCACCACGTGGACTCCGGCCGGCTCGATCAACCCCGCAGTGTGCGCGGCGATCAAGGTGACCTCGGCTCCGCGCTGGGCGGCCACCCGGGCCACCGCGTAGCCCTGCTTGCCCGAACTGCGGTTGCCGATGAAGCGGACCGGATCGATCGGCTCACGGGTGCCGCCTGCGGTCACCAGCACCTTGCACCCGGCCAGGTCGTGGGGCAGCGCGTCCGCGCGCTCCAGCAACAGGGACGCGAATGTGTTGATCTCTTCGGCCTCCGGCAGCCGGCCGGGCCCGGTGTCGGCTCCGGTCAGTCGCCCCGACGCGGGCTCGAGAACCACCGCACCGCGCGCTCGCAGCGTCGACACATTCTCTCTGGTGGCCGGATGTTGCCACATCTCGGTGTGCATCGCGGGGGCGAACAGCACCGGGCAGCGGGCTGTGAGCAGGGTGGCGGTCAGCAGGTCGTCGGCGCGGCCGGCGACCGCGCGGGCCAGCAGGTCGGCGGTGGCCGGCGCCACCACCACCAAGTCGGCCTGCTGGCCGATGGCGACGTGCGGAACCTGTGGAACGTCTTCGAAGACGCCCGTGTGCACCGGGTTACCGGAGAGCGCCTCGAAGGTGGCGGCCCCGACGAACCGCAGTGCGGACTCGGTCGGTAGGACCTGCACCGAGTGACCGGCCTCGGCCAACTGCCGGATCACCGTGCACGCCTTGTACGCGGCGATTCCGCCGGAGACGCCGACAACGATCCGCTTGCGCTCCACCGCTACCGACCCGTCCCGCCCCGGCCTCTGTCACTCGCCTTCGGTGTATTCGAGCAGGTCGCCGTGGATCTCACGCAGCGCGATCGACAGCGGCTTCTCCTGCAGGCCGGGCTCGACCAGCGGCCCGACGTACTCCAGGATGCCCTCGCCGAGTTGGTTGTAGTAGTCGTTGATCTGCCGCGCCCGCTTGGCCGCGTAGATCACCAGGGCGTACTTGCTCGACGCCCGCTGCAGCAATTCGTCGATGGGCGGGTTGGTGATTCCGAGCGGCGTGTCGTAACCGCCGATCAACGCCGGGTCGAAATCGTCGGATTCACCGGTTGAGGAAAGGGTGGCCGAGTCGGCCTGCGAGCTACTCACTTAAGACAATCTCCTGGCTCTTGATGGCTGGGCCGGTCACGCCTGTGGCGTCATCCGGGTCGATCAGACTGCGTCCGGTGCGGTTTCCACCAGCAAGGATACCAATTCTGAGCAGGCGGTTTCCAATCGACTGTTGACCACGACCGTGTCGAAGTCTCCTTGGGCCGCCAGCTCGGTGCGGGCGGTGGCCAGCCGGCGTTCCATGACCTCGGCGGACTCGGTACCACGGCCGACCAGTCTGACCTGCAGCGACTCCCAATCCGGTGGCGCCAAGAACACCGTGACGGCCTCCGGCAGCGCCTTCTTGATGGCCCGAGCCCCAGCCAGGTCAACTTCGATCAGGACGGGCCGACCGGACCGGGTCGCTTCGACGACCGGGGCCGCCGGGGTACCCGATCGCTGCAGGCCACCGTGGATGTCGGCCCACTCCAAAAGCGCGTCGGCCTCGATCAGCTGCTCGAACTCCTCCGGCGTCACGAACCGGTAGTCGACGCCGTCCACCTCCCCCGGGCGAGGCGCCCGAGTGGTGGCCGACACGCTGAAGTACAGGTCCGGTATACGTTCCCGCAGGCAGCGGACCACGCTCGACTTACCGACCGCGGATGGACCGGACAGCACCACGACGCGTCCCGCGTAGCGACTGTCCGGTCCTCCACCGGCACTCACCGTCGGGTCAGGAGAAGTCGAACTTCTCCAGCAGCGCCTTGCGCTGCCGGTCGCCCAGGCCGCGCAGCCGGCGGGTAGGGGCGATCTCCAGCTCGGTCATGATCTCCTGCGCCTTGACCTTGCCGACCTTCGGCAACGCCTCCAGCAGCGCAGACACCTTCATCTTGCCCAGGACCTCATCGGTCTCGGCATCCTTGAGGACCTGCTTGAGATTGGTGCCGCCACGCTTGAGCCGGTCCTTGAGCTCCGCTCGGATTCGACGCGCGGCCGCCGCCTTCTCCAACGCGGCGGCGCGCTGCTCGTCGGTCAACTGGGGAAGGGCCACGATTCCTCCGTCTCGTCATCATCGACAACGTCGATGTTTTCCTTGTCTCGACCGGATACTCCGGCCAGAGACGACGACCGTACCCACGCCGTCTGACGAAATCTAACCCCACCCCCCGTTTCCGGCTACAAATGCCCAGCGTGAGGCGGCTGTACACGGCGGCCCGAGTGGGCCAGAACATGGCTGCGCGCCCGAGCCGTACCCGGCCGCACAGTCCCATGAAAAACCCTTGAAAACCATGCCCTAACTGGGCTTTTGATTGACCGAAGCGGGTAATTCCGGCGCGTTTTCCGGGCCCCGCGGTGGTGTCCAGAGATCGGCACGAGCCCGGCAGCATTGAATTCGCACCTCACGGCGTGTCGCGCGTGTCGCGCACGATCCAACTATCCGGCGTAGTAGCCGGGTCGCGGGGCTCGGGCGGGAGCTCAGTGACTAACGGCCACCACGCCAGGCCCGGTCGAACGGCAGCCGCCAGGCGTGCGGCGCGATGAGCTGGTGGATGGCGTTGGGCCCCCACGAGCCGATGTCATAGCCGCGTACCGGCGGCGGATCGTCCAACAGCGGGGCGGAGACCTCCCACAGCCGCTCGATGCCCTGGGAAGACGTGTAGAGCGTGTGGTCGCCGTGCATGGCGTCCAGGATCAGCCGCTCATACGCCTCCAGCACATCACCGGCGGCCTCGGTGCCGGCCATCTCGAACTGCATGCTGTGCTTGTCCAGCTTCATCCCCGGCCCGGGCCGCTTGCCGTAGAACGACAGCGACACCTTCGCCTGGTCGGCCAGGTCGAACGTGAGGTGATCCGGGCCGTGCGCACCGACCCCGGACCCGGACGGGAACATGCTTCTGGGTGGTTCCCGGAAGGCGATCGAGATGATCCGCTGACCTTCGGCCAGGCACTTGCCGGTACGCAGATAGAACGGCACCCCCGCCCAACGCCAGTTGTCGATTTCACACCGCAGCGCCACGAACGTCTCGGTGTCGGAGTCCCGCGCGACACCCGGTTCGTCGCGGTAGCCCCGGTACTGACCCCGCACCACGTTGTGCGGATCCAGAGGCACCATGGACCGGAAGACCTTGTTCTTCTCGACGCTGATCGCGTCGGAGGCCAGCTCGGTCGGTGCCTCCATCGCGACGAACGCCAATACCTGGAACAGATGGGTGACCACCATGTCCTTGAACGCTCCGGTCGGCTCGTAGAAGGCCGCCCGGCCCTCCAGCGAGAGCTTCTCGGGAATGTCGATCTGGATGTGGTCGATGAAGGTGCGGTTCCAGATCGGCTCGAACAGGCCGTTGGCGAACCGAAACGCCAGGATGTTCTGCGCCGGCTCTTTGCCGAGGAAGTGATCGATCCGGAAGATCTGTGACTCGTCGAACGTCTGGTGGATCGAGGCGTTGAGCGCGACCGCGCTGGCCAGGTCGGTGCCGAACGGCTTCTCCATGATGACCGCCGCGCCGTCGACCAGCTTCGCCTGCTCCAGCATCCGGATCGCCGGAATCGCCGCTGCGGGCGGAACACTCAGGTAATGCAACAGGCGTGGCGCACCGTCGAGCTGTCCCGCCTGCGCCCGCACCGCAGCGGCCAGCGCCTCGGGTCCGCCACCCTGCGGGACATACGTCAGGTTCTGCGCCCAGCTCCGGCACTCCTCCGAGGATGCCGCACCGTGCGAAAACTGTTCGCACGCAGACACCGCGATCGCACGGAAGGCCTCGTCGTCCAGGTCGTCCAGCGAGGTGCCGACGATGCGCAGTTGTGGCGCCAGCTTGGACCTCGACAGGTGGAACAGGCCCGGAAGCAGCTTGCGGCGAGCCAAATCGCCGGTGGCGCCGAACAAAACGACGACGTGCGGTGCGGCGTCGGGTGTGGCGCGACGGGGCCTGATCATAACGATCCCCTCTCCGTGGCGAACCCTACTCACCGAAGAGCCTGGGCGGTCACCGGGTGTTCAGTGCACCGGCAGCGACGACCAGGGCAGTGCGACGAAAGGCTGGTCCCCCAACTATCCTGGCCGGGCGGCTTCGTCGGCTGCGATGTCAGATAGATCACCGGCAGTTATCCTGTGATACTGCACTGAATGTCGTGACGTGCAGATTAATTATTGGCCAAAATTCGTGTCGCCGTGATTTCCCCGAGCAATCCGATACGCCATCGACGCCTCGAACTGGCCGGTCAGCGAGGTGACCATCGGCACCATCCGCCGCCCCTCAGCAAGTCGATAACAAATGTAAAGCTTGCCGCGATTCGATTGCCGTGGATACAGTTCCGCGCGGGGTGGGAGGTCCGCCCGGGGGGTTCGACGGGGGTCGAATTGAAATCAACATGCTTCCGTCGAGTTGCGCCCATTCAAGATGAAAGCGGGATCCGATGAAAATGGCCATTAGCCAATGGGCTGTGACCGGCATGGCTGTACTTGCCTTGGGCGCGATGGGTATCGGCGCCGGTGTCGCCGCCGCCGACCCGGGCGACGGTGTCAACGGCAGCGTAGGTAGCACCGGCGGCGCCGACTTGACGGCCGGCCCGTTCGGCGGCGGGTTCAACAACGGCACCGGCGGCGGTTTCAATGTGGGACCCAACGGCATCGGCGGCCAAGCCGGCGAAACCAACACCGGCGGCGCCAACCTCGGCCCATTCGACGGCGGCTTCAACAACGGCACCGGCGGCGGTTTCAATGTGGGACCCAACGGCATCGGCGGCCAAGCCGGCGAAACCAACACCGGCGGCGCCAACCTCGGCCCATTCGACGGCGGCTTCAACAACGGCACCGGCGGCGGTTTCAATGTGGGACCCAACGGCATCGGCGGCCAAGCCGGCGAAACCAACACCGGCGGCGCCAACCTCGGCCCATTCGACGGCGGCTTCAACAACGGCGCCGGCGGCGGTTTCAATGTGGGACCCAACGGCATCGGCGGCCAAGCCGGCGAAACCAACACCGGCGGCGCCAACCTCGGCCCGTTCGGCGGCAGCGCCGGTGAGAACGTCAACGGCGGCGCGAACTTCGGCTGGTAATCAGCGACGAGCACCATGCGGGCGCTGCCGGGGGGCGGCGCCCGCATGGTCTATCTCTAGCCCGAAGCCAGGTAGCTCAGCGCGTCACGCATGCGTTCGGCCGCGGCCTGTAGCGCCGCGACGTCGGGGCCGGCCCGCAATACCTCGCGGGAGACCGCGGGCAGCAGCATGCCCGGGGCGGCCCCGCCCAGCCCGGCCAGCTCCTCGGGGCGTCCGCCCTGGGCCCCGATGCCCGGCACCAGCACCGGGCCGCCCAGGGCGCTCAGATCGGGCACTTCGCGCAGCGTGGCACCGACCACCACCCCGATCGAGCCGGGCTGGCTCCCGGCCGCCCGATTGGCCTGCGCTGCGGCGTCGACGATCGCCTGCGCCACGGTGCCGCCACCGACCCGGGCGCGCTGCACGCCGGCACCCTCCGGGTTGGAGGTTGCGGCCAGCACGAAGACGCCTCTGCGGTGCGCGGCGGCGGTATCCAGCAGTGGCTGCAGCGATCCGAAGCCCAGGTACGGCGAGGCGGTCACGGCGTCGGCGGCCAGCGGGGAGTCGCCGGCCCAGGCCGCCGCGTAGGCGGCCATCGTCGAGCCGATGTCGCCGCGCTTGGCGTCGGCCAGCACCAGCACCCCGGCCTCGCGCAGCGCCGCGATGGTGCGCTCCAGCACGGCGTAGCCGGCCGAACCGTACGCCTCGAAGAACGCCACCTGCGGCTTGACGATGGCGAACCCGGCGAACGCCGTGACGCAGGTCTGGCTGAACGCGTCCAGCCCGGCCGGCGTCGGCGGCAGGCCCCAGGCGGCCAGCAATTCGGGATGCGGGTCGATTCCCAAGCACAGCGGTCCGCGGGCCGACATCGCCTCGGCCAGACGGAAGCCGAATCCCCCGGACTGCGTGGCCACTAGTGCCCGCCGAGCGTGCTGTGCAGCTCCTGCAGGGAGCGCACCCCGATATCGCCCCGGATGCCGGCCTCGATGCCCTGCACCGCCGCGGCGGCGCCCTGGACGGTGGTCACGCACGGGATGTTCACGCTCACCGCGGCCGAGCGGATCTCGTAGCCGTCCACCCGCGGGCCGGAGTTGCCGTAGGGGGTGTTGATCACCAGGTCGACCTCACCGGCCCGGATCGCCTCCACCGCCGTTTGAGCCGGACGATCGGGGCTCGGCTCCTCAAAATTCTTGCGGACCACATCACACGGGATACCGTTGCGGCGCAACATTTCTGCGGTCCCCTCGGTAGCCAGGACCCGGAATCCCAGGTCGGCCAGCCGTTTGACGGGGAAGACCAGCGAACGCTTGTCGTGGTTGGCCACCGACACGAAAACCGTGCCGTCGGCGGGCAGCGAACCGTAAGCGGCGGTCTGGCTCTTGGCGAACGCGGTGCCGAAGTCGCGGTCGATGCCCATGACCTCGCCGGTGGACTTCATCTCGGGACCCAGCAGCGAGTCGATACCGGATCCGTCGGCGCGGCGGAAGCGGTGGAACGGCAGCACGGCCTCCTTGACTGCGATCGGGGCGTGCGGGCCGACGGTGCCACCGTCGCCGGAGGCCGCCAGCAGACCCTCGGCCCGCAGGCCGGCGATAGTGGTGCCCAGCATGATGCGCGCGCAGGCCTTTGCCAACGGCACCGCGGTGGCCTTGGAGACGAACGGCACCGTGCGGCTGGCCCGCGGATTGGCCTCCAGCACATAGAGCACGTCGTCTTTGAGCGCGAACTGCACGTTGAGCAGTCCCACCACCCCGACGCCGTGGGCGATGGCCTCGGTGGCGCTGCGCACCTTCTCGATGTCGCTGCGGCCCAGTGTCACCGGCGGCAGCGCGCACGCCGAGTCGCCGGAGTGGATACCGGCCTCCTCGATGTGCTCCATGATCCCGCCGATGTAGACCTCGGTGCCGTCGCACAGGGCGTCGACGTCGATCTCGATCGCGTCCTCCAGGAAGCGGTCGACCAGCACCGGATGCTCCGGCGACAGCAGTGCCGCCCGGGTGATGTAGCCGCGCAACGTCTCTTCGTCGTAGACGATCTCCATGCCGCGCCCACCGAGCACGTAGGACGGGCGGACCAGGACCGGGTAGCCGATGTCGGCGGCGATCCTCTTGGCCTGCTCGAAGGTGGTCGCGGTGCCGTAACGCGGCGCCGGCAGCCCGGCGTTTGCCAGCACGTCGCCGAACGCGCCGCGGTCCTCGGCCAGATCGATTGCCTCCGGGCTGGTTCCGACGATGGGCACTCCCGCGTCGGCCAGCCGCTGTGCCAGCCGCAATGGTGTCTGCCCGCCCATTTGCACGATGACACCGACCACCCCGGGACCGCCCTGGCCGGACTGCTGTTCGGCGTAGTACACCTCGAGCACGTCCTCGAACGTCAGCGGTTCGAAGTAGAGCCGGTCGGCGGTGTCGTAGTCGGTGGACACCGTCTCGGGGTTGCAGTTGACCATCACGGTCTCGAACCCGGCCTGGCTCAAGGTGATCGCGGCGTGTACACAGCTGTAATCGAACTCGATGCCCTGGCCGATCCGGTTCGGCCCGGAGCCCAGGATGAGCACCTTGGGTTTCGCATCCTGGGCGGCCACCTCGGTCTCGGCGGCCGGGTCGAGCTCGAAAGTGCTGTAGTGGTATGGCGTTTTGGATTCGAATTCCGCCGCGCAGGTGTCGACGGTCTTGAATACCGGGTGAATCCCCAATCGGGACCGCAGCAGCCGCACCCCGTCCTCGCCGGCCAGTTCCGGACGCAGCGCGGCGATCTGATGATCCGACAGGCCGTTGTATTTGCAGCGCCGCAGCAGGTCCGCGTCCAGCACCGGGGTGTCGACCACCTCGGTTCGGAGCGCCACCAGGCTGTTGATCTGCTCGACGAACCACGGGTCCACCCCCGAAGCCTCGGCGACCTGCTCGACACTCGCGCCGAGCCGCAACGCCAGTTCGATGTCGTAGAGCCGGCCTTCGGTGGGGACGCGCAGTCGCTCCAGCGCGTCCTCGGCGGTACCGTCCGGGTCGGGTTGCGTCCAGAATCCGGCACGATCGGTCTCCAGCGAGCGCATCACCTTGCCCAGTGACTCAATGAAGTTGCGGCCCAAGGACATCGCTTCGCCCACCGATTTCATCGTGGTGGTCAGTCGCGGGTCGGCTCCGGGGAACTTCTCGAACGCGAAGCGCGGCGCCTTGACCACGACGTAGTCCAGTGCCGGCTCGAAGCAGGCCGGGGTCTGTCTGGTGATGTCGTTGAGGATCTCGTCGAGGGTGTAGCCGATGGCGAGCTTCGCGGCGATCTTGGCGATCGGGAAGCCGGTGGCCTTCGACGCCAGCGCACTCGACCGCGACACCCGCGGGTTCATCTCGATCACGACGAGCCGGCCGTCTTTCGGGTCCACCGCGAACTGGATGTTGCAGCCGCCGGTGTCCACGCCGACCTCGCGCAGGATCGCGATGCCCAGGTCACGCATCCGCTGGTATTCCCGGTCGGTCAGCGTCATCGCCGGGGCGACGGTCACCGAGTCGCCGGTGTGCACGCCCATCGGGTCGACGTTCTCGATCGAGCAGACCACGACGACATTGTCGTTGCTGTCGCGCATCAGCTCGAGCTCGAATTCCTTCCAGCCGTAAATGGATTCCTCGATCAGCACATTGGCCGTGGGTGAGGCGGCCAGTCCGTCGCCGGCCATCCGAGCCACCTCGTCGAGGCTGGCCGCCAGACCGGACCCCAGGCCGCCCATGGTGAAGGAGGGCCGCACCACGACCGGCAGGCCGAGTTCGGCGACGGTGTCCTCGACCTCGGCCATGGTGTAGCAGACCCGCGAGCGGGCCGACTCGCCACCGACCCGGGCGACGATGTCCTTGAACTGCTGGCGGTCCTCGCCGCGCTGAATGGCGTCGAAGTCGGCGCCGATCAGTTCGACGTCGTAGCGTTCCAGCACCCCGTGCTCATGCAGTGCGACCGCCGTGTTCAACGCGGTCTGTCCGCCCAGGGTGGCCAGCAGCGCGTCGACCTTGTTGCCCCGTTCGGCCTGCTGGGCGAGCACCTTCTCGACGAACTCCCAGGTGATGGGCTCGACGTAGGTGTGGTCGGCGTACTCGGGGTCGGTCATGATCGTGGCCGGATTGGAGTTGACCAGGCTCACCTGCAGGCCCTCGGCCTTGAGCACCCGGCACGCCTGGGTGCCGGAGTAGTCGAACTCGCAGGCCTGGCCGATCACGATCGGCCCGGATCCGATCACCAGTACGTGACGCAGGTCGGCGCGGCGCGGCATTACTTGGTCTCCATCAGGTCGACGAACTGGTCGAAAAGGTATTCCGCGTCGTGCGGCCCGGCCGCTGCTTCGGGGTGGTACTGGACCGAGAAGGCCCGGCCGTCGGCGAGCTTGACCCCCTCGACCACCCCGTCATTGGCGCAGGTGTGACTGACCACGCCCGGACCGAAGTCGGTCGTAAAGACTTCGCCTGCCTCCCCCTCTAAGGCGAAGCCGTGGTTCTGCGCGGTCACCGCCACCCGGCCGGTGGCGTGGTCGATCACCGGGATGTTGATGCCGCGATGGCCGAACACCATCTTGTAGGTGCTCAGCCCCAGCGCCCGACCCAGAATCTGGTTGCCGAAACAGATTCCGAACAGCGGAATCCCGGCCCCGAGCACTTCGCGGGTCAACGCCACCAGGTGGTCGGCGGTGGCGGGGTCGCCCGGGCCGTTGGACAGAAACACCCCGTCGGGCTTGAGCTCGGCGATCCGGTCGAAGTCCACCGACGACGGCAGCACATGACTGCGGATTCCGCGCCGGGCGAAGTTGCGCGGCGTGTTGGTTTTGATGCCCAGATCCAGTGCGGCGACGGTGAAGCGGTGTGCCCCATCTGGTTCCACCACATACTCCGCGTCGGTGCTGACCTCCCCGGCAAGGTCTGCACCCAGCATCGACGGTTGTTCACGGACCCGGTTCACCAGTTCGTCTACCGGCGCCAGCGCGTCGCCGGAGAAGACCCCGGCCTTCATCGAGCCGTGACTGCGCAGGTGGCGCACCACGGTGCGGGTGTCGACACCGGCCACCCCGACGATGCCCTGGCGCACCAGTTCGTCGTCCAGGGTTCCGGTTGCCCGCCAGTTCGACGCCCGCGGCGACGGATCGCGTACCACGTAGCCGGCCACCCAGATCCGGTCGTCGCGGCTCTCGCCGTCCTCGCGGTTCCAGCCGGTGTTGCCGATCTGCGGAGCGGTGGCCACCACGATCTGCCGGTGGTAGCTGGGGTCGGTCAGCGTCTCCTGGTAGCCGGACATGCCGGTGGAGAACACCGCCTCGCCCAGCCGTTGTCCCACGGCTCCGAAAGGCTTTCCGGTGAACGTCCTGCCGTCCTCGAGAACCAGCACCGCGCGTGGATTCATGTGTTGTCGCCTTCCAGCCAGCGGGTGTAGTCGGCACGGTCGTCGGCGCGGAAGCCGGTGTCCATCTCGGTGTCCGACGGCAGTCGCCAGCGGATCGCCAGCACTCCGTCGTGGTTACGCGTAGGGATGGTGCGCCCGGCGATGCCGCGTTCGGTGCGGACCGCAACGACCGAGTCCTGCGGAATCCAGATCGGCCGAGCGCCGCTGCGTTGCACCATGATTCCCTCCGGATAACGGGTCAGCACCGCTTTGGTGCGATAGCCCAGGTCCCCCACCACGACCCGGTCGTTCCACTTGGGCGCAAGCGTGCAGCCCAGATACAGGCCGCGGGTGGGGGCGACGGTGGGCGGGCCCACCGTGTCGGGCACCGACGGCAGCGTCCCGATCAGGGCCTCCTGCAACTGACCGCGGTGCCGCCAGCCGCGCATCATCAACCGGATCAGCAACCCGATCAGCGCCACCACCACCAGCGCGAAGATCAGCGAGGCGACCATCGTGGGAGTGTTCATACCGGGCTCTTCCCGCCACGGGCGGTCAACCGGCCGCGCAGCAGGGTCGCGGTGACTGTGGCCGGCAGCGTCATCGCCTCATACGGGGTGTTGGCCGACCGGCTGGCCAGTTGCCGGCCGGTCACCACCCAACTCGCCTCGGGATCCACCACCGTCAGGTTGGCCGGCTCGCCCACCTCCAGCGGCCGGCCCTGATCGGGCAGACCGACGATCGCAGCGGGCCGCTCGCTCATCACCCGGGCCACGTCGCGCCAGGTCAGCAGCCCGGGCTGAACCATGGTGGCCACCACCACCGACAGTGCGGTCTGCAACCCGAGCATCCCGGGCCGGGCGGTGGCGAACTCGCAGCTCTTTTCATGCTCGGCGTGCGGGGCATGGTCGGTGGCCACACAATCGATGACGCCGTCGGCCAGAGCCTGGCGCAGCGCGGCCGCGTCGGAGGCCTCGCGCAGCGGCGGGTTGACCCGATTGCGCCCGTCATAGCCGGCCAGCCGGCTGTCATCGAGCATCAGGTGATGTGGGGTGACTTCGGCGGTCACCGAGATACCCTGCGCCTTAGCCCATTTGAGTAGTTCCACGGTCCCTGCGGTAGACGCGTGGCAGATATGCAGGCGGGCACCGGCGTCGCGGGCCAGCAGGGCGTCGCGTGCCACGATCGACTCCTCGGCGACGCGCGGCCAGCCGGACAGCCCCAGCTGGGCGGCGTTGGGTCCCTCGTGGGCGACCGAGCCGACGGTAAGCCTGGGCTCCTCGGCGTGCTGGGCGATCAGCACCCCCAGTCCGGTGGCGTACTCCAGTGCGCGGCGCATCACCAGTGGATCGGCCACGCACACACCGTCGTCGGAGAACATCCGAACACCCGCGGCGCCGGCCGCCATCATGCCCATCTCGGTCAGCTGCGTTCCACCCAGTCCGACGGTGACCGCGCCGACCGGGTGCACGTCGACCAGTCCGACCTGCTGACCGCGCTGCCAGACGTGGTCGGTGACCACCGGCGAGTCGGCGACGGGCGTGGTGTTGGCCATCGCGAATACCGCGGTGTAGCCACCGAGGGCCGCTGCGGCCGAGCCGGTTTCGATGTCCTCGGTGTATTCGCGACCCGGTTCACGCAGATGGGTGTGCAGGTCGACGAAACCTGGCAGCAGCACCTGACCCGGCGCGTCGACAACGTCGCAACCATCTGCAACACGCAGGCCGGTGCCGATCTCAGTGATCTGGCCGTCATCGACCAGAACGTCAACCTGGTCTCCCTCGCCGTAGAGCCGCACCCCACGGATCAGCACACTCACGGCGTCTCCTCCCCCGCCGACCCCGCCGCCGACCCGGCACCCACCAGCAGATGGAACAGCACCGCCATCCGCACGTGGACGCCGTTGGAAACCTGTTGCAGCACCGCGGATTGTGACGAGTCCGCCACCGACGAGGCGATCTCCATGCCACGCAGCATCGGGCCGGGGTGCAGCACCACCGCGTCGTCGGCCAGCATCGTCCGGCGCTTCTCGCTCAATCCGTACCGCACCGAGTACTCGCGCTCCGACGGGAAGAACCCGCCGGTCATCCGCTCGGCCTGCACCCGCAGCATCAGCACCGCGTCGGCGGCTGGCAGCTCGGCGTCGAAGTCATGCGACACCGTCACCGGCCAGTCGGCGACCCCGACCGGCAGCAGGGTCGGCGGGGCCACCAGCACCACCTCGGCGCCCAGCGTCGCCAGCAGCTTCACGTTGGAGCGGGCCACCCGGCTGTGCACGATGTCGCCGACGATCACCACGCGGCGGCCCTCGATTGCACCGAGCCGCTGCCGCAGGGTCAGCGCATCCAGCAGCGCCTGGGTCGGATGCTCGTGGGTGCCGTCGCCGGCGTTGACCACCGCCGGGCCCGTCTTGTCGGCGCCCGCCGTCCATTCGGCCAGCAGGTGCGCCGCCCCCGACGCCGGATGCCGGATGACCAGCGCGTCGGCGCCGGCGGCGCGCAATGTCAGCGCCGTATCGCGCAGCGACTCCCCTTTGCTCACCGAGGATCCCGACGCGGACACGTTGATCACGTCGGCACTCATCCACTTGCCGGCCACCTCGAACGAGACCCGGGTGCGGGTGGAGTTCTCGTAGAACATCGTGATCACGGTGCGTCCACGCAGCGTGGGCAGCTTTTTGACCTCGCGGCCGACCAGCGCCTGGGCGAACCGGTCGGCGTCGTCGAGAATCGCGGTGGCCTCGTCGCGGCTCAGATCCCCCGCCGCCAGCAGGTGTCTGGGGGTCATCGGGTGATCACCACCGCGTCACGGCCGTCGTGCTCGGACAGCAGGACGTGCACGCTCTCACCGCGTGCGGTCGGCACGTTCTTGCCGACGTAGTCCGCGCGTACCGGCAGTTCGCGGTGCCCGCGGTCGACCAGCACCGCCAGCTGCACGATCCGGGGCCGGCCCACGTCGCGCAGCGCATCGAGGGCGGCCCGGACCGAGCGGCCGGCGTAGAGCACGTCGTCGACCAGGATCACGCAGGCGTCGTCGATGCCGCCGGCCGGGATCGAGGTGGATTCCAGGGGCCGCGGTGGCTGACGCATCAGGTCATCGCGGTACAGCGTGATGTCCAGGGCGCCGTGCCCGACGTCCACCCCGCAGAATTCGCTGATCCTGGCGGCCAATCGATCGGCCAGGGTGACGCCGCGGGTCGGAATGCCCAACAGCACCACGCGTGGCGCGTCGGCGCCGTCGGGATCCTGGGAACCGTCCAAGGCGGTCTTCTCGATGATCTGATGTGCGATACGAGAAACCGTGCGACTCACATCCGCCGAGGACATCAATTCCCGGTCGGTGCTGGAATTACCGGCAGCGCCCATGCGAAACCGCTGGACCTCCTTCTCCGCCTCGCGGGACGGATCGTTAAAGGATGTCGAACTGCCGGGTAGCCTAACACCCCGCCGGCCATCGGCCCGGCGCGAGGGGGCCCGGCGCGAGGGGGCCCGGCGCGAGGGGGCCCGGCGCGAGGGTGCGCAGATCCGGTCCGTTGCCCGGGGTGTCGACCGGGGACACGCGCGCTCGCGGGAGGAACATCGCCGCTAGCCTGGGCGGGTGAATCTCGACCCCAACCGGGCACCCCTCGCCGAAGCCTGCGACGCCGGCCTGCTCGCGGGCGCGGTGACCGTCGTCTGGCAGCGCGGCAAGCTGCTACAGGTCAACGAGATCGGGTACCGCGACGTCGGGGCTCGACTGCCGATGACCCGCGACACGGTGTTCCGGATCGCCTCGATGACCAAGCCCATCACGGTCGCCGCCGCAATGACCCTGCTCGACGAGGGCCGGCTGCGACTGAACGACCCGATCAGCCGCTGGCTGCCGGAGTTCGCCGCGCCGAAGGTGCTGATCGACCCGGACGGGCCGCTGGAGCGAACCACTCCGGCGCGGCGAGCGCTCACGATCGAAGACCTGATGACACACCGCTGCGGCATCGGCTACGGATTCTCGGTGTCCGGGCCGATCGCGCGGGAGTATCAGCGCCTGCCGTTCGGGCGCGGACCGGAGGCCTGGCTGACGGCGCTGGCCGCCCTGCCCTTGGCGGATCAGCCCGGCGAGCGGGTCACCTACGGGCACGGCATCGACGTGCTGGGTGTGGTGCTGTCCCGCATCGAGGGCAAGCCGCTGCCCCAGGTGCTCGACGAGCGGATCCTGGGCCCGCTGGGGATGGCCGACACCGGGTTTTGCATCTCACCCGAGGCCCGCGGACGCAGCGCCACCATGTACCGCCTCGACGGGGACACGCTGCGCGACGACGCCATGGGGCCGGTGCCGATCACCATGCCGGCGTTTCCCAACGCCGGCGGCGGGCTGATGTCCACCGCCGACGACTATCTGGCTTTCGCGCGAATGCTGCTGGCCGACGGTGTCTTCGACGGCACCCGGGTGCTCTCGGAGGAGTCGGCGCGCGCGATGCGCACCGACCGGCTCACCGACGCCCAGAAGCAGCACCCGTTTCTGGGGGCGCCGTTCTGGGTCGGCCGCGGATTCGGTCTCAACCTGTCGGTGGTGACCGACCCGGTGCGCTCGCAGGCCCTGTTCGGGCCGGGAGGCGCGGGCGCGTTCAGCTGGCCGGGCGCCTACGGGACCTGGTGGCAGGCCGATCCGGGCGCGGACCTGATCCTGCTGTACCTGGTCCAGAACTCACCGACGCTGTCCACCGAGGCCGCTGCCGCCGTCGCCGGCAACACCTCGGTCGCCAAACTGCGGGTCGCACAACCGAAGTTCGTCCGCCGGACTTATCGCGCCCTGGGGATCTAACCGCGCTCAGATCATCGAGATCGGCGAGATCTTCACTCCGACCTCCAGCGCCCCGGCCAGCTCGCGCGCCACGTCGTAGTCGAAAACGACGTGCCCGCAGATGATGTCGACGTCACGTTTGATCCGTTGCAGCGGGTTGTCCAAGAAGTGCACACTGGCACCGGAGGCCTCGAGCAGATCGGCGATCACCGCCCGGGATTCGTGCACGATGTGCGCGGCCGCCGCGCGGGCATCGGCACGAACCGAGCGGCTGATCCGTTCTCCGCCGCTGACCGCGTCCTGGAGCCGGCCCACCGTGTCGTCGCGCAGCCCGCGCAGTGCGCGCAACCGCACTCGCGCGTCACCGAGGCGGATCTGCGCGGCCGGCTGGTTCTTCTGCGCCGCACCGGAATACGCCAGCACGCGCTCTCCGAGTCGCTGGGCGTAGAGGTCCGCAACTCGTTCGGCCGAGCCCAGCGCGGGCATCGCGGCCACCAGTGCCAGCGCCGGGACCATCGGCCACCGGTATGCCGTGGCGTCATGCAGCGAAGCACCGGGCGCGGTTCCCGAGTAGATGTCGGCGACTTTGACCAGGCGGTGCTGCGGTACCCAAACATCTTCGACGACGACATCGTTGGAGCCGGTGGCCCGCATACCCGCGGTGTGCCAGACGTCCTCGATGCGGATGTCGGACGCCGGCAGCAGCACCAGCGCCGGGTACGGCGCGTCATCGGCTCCGCAGATCGCTCCGACCAGGATCCAGTCGGCGTCCATCACCCCGGTGGCCCAGGACCACCGCCCGCGCAGGCGGATCCCGTCGCCGTCGGGCAGCCCGCGGCCGGTCGGCGCCAACGGCGCGGGACACAGCACCGGCCCTGAGGCGAACACCTCGTTCTGCGCCTGCTCTCCGAAGAGCGCGAGCATCCAGTTGTGCAGGGTGTAGAACCCCAGCGTCCAGGCACTGGATGCGCAGCCGTGCGCCATCCGCCGGATCGGCTCGAGAATCTCGGGAAATTCGGCCTGTTGTCCGCCGTAGCGTGCGGGCAGCAGCAGGGCGGCCAGTCCGGATTTTCGGTAGTCGTCGACGGTGGCCGCCGGCAGTCGGCGCAGCTCTTCGGCTTCCGCGGCGCGTTCGGCCAGCCGGTCGATGAATTCCCCGGTCGGTGTCGCCGAAGCTGCCATGCCCGGACCGTACCATACCTTTTGGTATGGATTCTTCAGTGTCGCAGCATCAGGTCCAGGAACTGTTCGCGCCGTCCGACGGCGCGCGGACTGGGCCGGGAACCGGACAGATGCAGAAACCCGATGCCGGCGGCGAACGTCGCGTTGGCGCGCATGTCGGCCTCGTCGGGATCGAAGCCGTCATCGAGAAAGCCTTGGCGAACCGCCTTGAGCACCCGCCGATCCGAGCCGCGCACCGCTTCGGCGACGTTCTCCTCCGAGCGGGCCCATTCACGCATCGCGCGTTCGAGCATCCAGTGCCGAGGCCCGACCAGCGAGGTCATCATGCGCGAGAGTCGCTCGCGCGGCGGCAACGCGGACAGCGCCTCGAAATCGCCGCGGTCCTCGTCACGCACGGCGGCCCAGGTGTCGATCAGGGCCTGCCGGTAGGTCTTCATGTCGGCGAAGTGCCAGTAGAAGCTCCCTTTGGTGACCCGAAGCCGCTGGCAGAGCCGGTCGATGGTCAACGCCTTGAGCCCGTCCTCGGCCAGAATGCGAAACCCGGCCTGCACCCAGTCCTGCACGGACAGGCGGGGATTGGTGGAGGTTTCGGCCATGCCGAGTCAGGGTACCGACCCGGGCCGGGGTACATGCCGTTTCCGTGGTTGTCACCGACCTATGCGCCTGGGTGCCGGCCCGCCTCCTGCAGCGCTCGACGCGCGTAGGCGCGGACATCGGCATCGCTGTCCTTCACCGCGATACTCAACGCATCCCGGGCGGCGACGTCCGATGGAGCCCAGCGGGTCAAACCCAGCACGGCGGCTTTGCGGACATCGAGGTGTGGGTCATCGAGAGCCACGGTGAGACGGGGCACCGCCGCCGCGGCATGCGAGCCGCCCAGCGCGCGCGCCGCGCCGACCCGCACCTGCCACGCCGAGGATTCCAGCGCCGGTGTCACGGCGGCGATATCGTCGTCGCCACAACCGACTTCGCCCAGCGCGGACAGTGCTGCGGCGCGCACCAGCGGATCCGGGTCGCCGATCAGCAGCCGAACGGTCTCGGCTCCGGCCCGCAACGTCGCGCACGCGTCGGCGACCGCGATGCGCACCTCACGGTTGCCGTCGGCCGCGGCGGTGGCCACCGTGCGCGCATCGTCGACCGAGACCAGCGCACGCACCGCCTCGATGCGCACCCGATGGTCCGGATCGGCCAGCGTGGCGCGATAGTCCGCCGGGTCCCCGACGCGCCGGCTGGACAGCAGATACACCACGCAGGCGCGGACCACCGGATCCGGCGAGCCCAGCTGGGCACCGGCCGCCGCGGGGTCCGCCACCACCTCGACCAGTTCCCGCACACCGTCGGCGGCGCTCCGGCGCACCGCCGCGTCATCGTCGGCGAGCGCGTCGAACAACGCGGATTCGTAGCCGTCGGGGGTGTGCTCGGTCAGTGCGGCGACCGCGGTCCGCCGCACCCCGGGATCGGGGTCGCCGAGGAAATCGGCCAGCTCGGCCAGCGTCGGGTTCTCCAGGGCGACAACGGCCGCGATCCGCGGCGACGGCGGGTACGAGGCGGACTGCGATGTGACCCGCGTTTGTGCGGTCGCCGGCGCCTGGCCGCCCAACAACGGCGGCTGCGCAACCGGGTGCACCGACTGGTCGGCCGGCGGCAGCCCGTCGAGTTCGGGCACCGCGACGAAATACGGTGCGACGGGGCGTTTGAGGAACTCCATCTGCCCGTCGGTGCGCTTGCGAACGTTGAGGTGATACCCCCACTGCGCGTCGTCACGGCCGGGCAGATCGGCACGCTCGTGGTAGAGGCCCCAGCGTGACTCGGTGCGGGTCAGCGACGATCGGGCCGCCAGTTCGGCGCAGTCCCGGATGAACGACACCTCGACCGCCCGCATCAACTCATGCGGGGTGCGTGCCCCCATCTGCGCGATCTCGCCGCGCATCCGCTCGAATGTGTGTACCGCCAGCGACAGCTTGGCGGCGGACTTGGGCGGCGCCACATAGTCGTTGACGAACCGGCGCAGCTTGTATTCCACCTGCGGCTGCGGTGGGCCGTCGGGGTGGCGCAGCGGACGGTAGATCAGCTCATGCGCGTCGGCCAGCTGGTCAGCTGGAAGGCTCTGCGGAGCCGCCACACCGGCCAGCGTCGATGCCGCGTGTGCTCCGGCCAGGTCGCCGAACACGAAGGCGCCGATCATGTAGTTGTGCGGTACGCAGGCCAGGTCGCCTGCCGCGTACAGGCCGGCAACGGTGGTACGGGCGTGCTCGTCGACCCATACTCCCGAAGCGGAATGCCCGGAGCACAGACCGATCTCGGAGATGTGCATCTCCACGTCGTGGGTGCGGTAGTCGTGGCCGCGGTTGGCGTGGAAGGTGCCGCGGGTGGGCCGCTCGGTGGTGTGCAGGATGTTCTCCAGCGCCGCGAGTGTCTCGTCGGGCAGGTGCGACACCTTGAGGTAGATCGGGCCACGTGCGGAATCGATCTCGGATTTGACCTCGGCCATCATCTGCCCCGACCAGTAGTCGGAGTCGACGAACCGCTCCCCCAGCGCATTCACCTGATAGCCGCCGAACGGGTTGGCCACATAAGCGCAGGCCGGTCCGTTGTAGTCCTTGATCAGCGGGTTGACCTGGAAGCATTCGATGCCGGACAACTCGGCGCCGGCGTGATACGCCATCGAATAGCCGTCACCGGCGTTGGTCGGGTTCTCGTAGGTGCCGTACAGGTAGCCCGACGCGGGCAGCCCCAACCGCCCGCACGGCCCGGTCGCCAGGATCACCGCCTTGGCGCCCACCGCGACGAATTCGCCGGTGCGGGTGTGCAATGCGGCCGCCCCGACTGCACGGCCGGCGTGGGTGAGCACCCGCACCGGCATCAGCCGGTTCTCAATCCGGATCTTCTCGCGCATCGCGCGTTGCCGAAGCACCCGGTACAGCGCTTTCTTGACGTCTTTGCCTTCGGGCATCGGCAGCACATAGGACCCGGAGCGGTGCACCCGGCGCACCGCGTACTCGCCGTGCTCGTCCTTCTCGAACTTCACGCCGTATCGCTCCAGCCGCTGCACCATCGCGAAGCCGCGGGTGGCGGTCTGATACACGGTGCGCTGGTTGACGATTCCGTCGTTGGCGCGGGTGATCTCGGCCACGTAGTCTTCGGGTTCGGCCTTGCCGGGAATGACGGCGTTGTTGACGCCATCCATGCCCATCGCCAGTGCACCGGAGTGCCGCACGTGGGCCTTCTCCAGCAGCAGCACCCGGGCGCCCTGCTCGGCGGCGGTCAGTGCGGCCATGGTGCCGGCGGTGCCGCCGCCGATCACCAGCACGTCGCAGTCCAGCCGCAACTGTTGCCCGGCATCAGGTATCTGCATCATGAGTAGTCCAATGCGGCAAGGATTTCGGCGCGCAGCTCCGGTACGGCTCTGCCGCTGCGCGGTTCGGGGACGTCGATGAGCGCCCGCAGCGGCTGCCCGGTGCGGCCCAATACCGCCACCCGGTCCCCCAGTGCCAGCGCCTCGTCGACATCGTGGGTGACGAACACGATCGTGGTCGGATGCGTTTCCCAGGTGTCGATCAGCAGCGCCTGCATGGCCCCACGGGTCGAGCTGTCCAGGGCCCCGAACGGCTCGTCCATCATCACCGCGCGTGGCGCCCCGGCCAGCCCGCGGGCCAACTGGACCCGTTGCCGCATACCGCCCGACAGGCTTTTGGGTAGATAGCCGCCGAACCCGGTCAGACCCAACTCGGCGATCCACCGATCGGCCTGATCGCGCCGACCGGCGCGCGGCACACCGCGCAATCGCAGCGCCAGTTCGATGTTGGACCGTACCGAACGCCACGGCAGCAGCGCGTTGTCCTGGAAGACCACCGCGCGGTCACCGGAGGTGGTGGTCACCGCGGCGTCGTCGGCCAGGACGCTCCCGCGCTCGGGCGCCAGCAGTCCGGCCAGTGCGCGCAGCACCGTGGACTTGCCGCACCCGGACGGTCCGGTCAGTACCAGGATCTCGCCGGGTCGCACGGCCAGGCTCAGCTCGTCGATGACCGGGACGTCGGTGTAGGACAACCGGACGCGGTCCAGGGTGAGGCTCATGCCTGCCGTCATCGTGCGTTCTCCTCGCTACGGGGCAGCCAGCGGGTCAGTCGGTGCCCCGCCACCTCGACGGCCGCCGAGGTGGCGAACCCGAGCACTCCGATGGTGATGATGCCGACGAACACGTCCGGATAGGCCAGCACCGTGTAGGCCTGCCAGGTGCGGTATCCGATACCGAGCCGGCCCGAGATCATCTCCGCAGAGATCACGCAGATCCACGACACCCCCATCCCGACCGACAGGCCGCCGAACAGGCCCGGCAGGATTCCCGGAAACACCACCTGGGTCAGCACATCGCAACGTCCGCCGCCCAGCGTGCGGACCGAGTCCTCCCACAGGGTCGGTAGCGCGCGCACCGCGTGCCGGGTGCTGACCAGGATCGGGAAGTAGGCCGCCAGGAACGTGATGAACACGATGCCCTGCTCGCCGGCCGGAAACAGCAGGATCGCCACCGGGACGATGGCGATCGCCGGGATGGGCCGGATCAGTTCGGTGAGCGGCCCCACCATGTCGGCCGCCATCCGGGATCGGCCCAGCAGAATGCCGGTGGCCACCCCGGCAGCAGCGGCCAGCCCGAAACCGGTGAGAATCCGGATCAGCGACTGCGCCAGGTCGAGCCAGTATTGGTCGGTGCCCAGCCGGCGCACCAGGGTCGCGAAGACCTCATCGACGGTCGGCAAGGTGTCGAACCGCAGCCACCACCGCACGTCGGCAACGGTCAACAGCTGCCACAGCCCGACCGCGACGGCCACCGATGTCAGCCGCAACAGCCATGCCCGCCTCGCCAACCGCGGCCGGCGTGGCGCTGCCCCGACCGGGATGGAAGCCGCCGGGGCACCGGTCATCACCGCGGTCACGCCGCACCCGCCAGTGCCTGCTGGTAATCCAGCGCGGCGGCGCCCGGATGCGCGGCGATGTAGCGTTGCGCGCCTGCGGTGGTGTCGAACGGCAGGTATTGGGCACCGTCGCGGACCCACGCGGACTTGTCGGCGAACCAGCGGGTGCCCAGTTCGGCGTCGTGGACATAGGCCGCCCGGACGTGATCGCCGCGGTCAGTCGCAGCCCGGACGGCTTCGAGCAGGGCCACCGGATCGGCAACGGTCACGGTGGTGTCGGATCCGTCCAACCAGAGCTCGCCACCGGTCGTCGCCGGCTTGTCGATCGCGGCGACCGCCTTGTCGTAGTCGATTTTTCGTTCGGCGAACGCCGCCCGCAGCGGCCCGTCGACGACGAAGCCATCGACGTCGAAGTCGTCCAGGTCGGCGAAGTCGCCGATCGACTTCAGGTAGGGCACGTCGTTCTTCAACGCGTCGACCAGGGCCGGCTTGAGGGTCGTGTCGAACGACGTTCCGCCCGGCCCGTTGTAGAGGTAAACGACTTCCGGCGGCAGCCCACTGTCCGCTGCGGCGATCCGGGCCGCCTCCAACGGTTTGCGGTTCAGGAAATCGGTGGCGTCCAGCTGAGCCTGCAGGAATGCACCGAGCACTTCAGGGTGCTCGCGCGCGTACCCGCGGCGCACCACCACACCGTGCAGGGTCGGATAGTTGAGCTCGGCGCCGTCGTAGAGCAGTCTCGCCCGGTCTTGATAGACCAGTAGCCCGGGCCAGGCTACGAACTGTGACAGCCCTTGTACCTGACCGGATTCCAGCGATGAGGCGCCGATCTGCGGTTGCTGGTTGAGCACCTCGACTTGCGCGCCGGTGCCGGCAAGTGCGCGCAGCAGGGTGCCATGGCCTGCCGACCCCACGCTGGCCGACACCTTGGCACCGGTCAGATCGGTCAGCGTGTCCGCACGCGAATCAGGCGCCACCACCACCATGTTCAGTGCGCCGGCAGGGTGGTAGCCGGTCACCGAGACGATCTGGGTGCGGGCTTGCTCACTGGTCCGGGTCCTGAGCCCGTTGACCAGCATCGGATAGTCGCCCATCGATCCGATGTCGATCTTCTCGGCGAGCATCTGCGCGGTGATCGGCGCCCCGGTGTCATAGTCCTGCCAGTCGACGCGGTATCTGGTGCCGGTCCGGCTGGTGATGTCGGCGAGCCGGTGCTCCAGATAGCCGCGGGCGCGCAGCAGGGTGCCGGCGGTCGCGGTGTTGATGGTTTTGGACTGGTAGCCCACCACCACGTCGACGGAATCACCCGACGGCGCGGAGTCCAATGAGCAGCCCGCCGCGACGACGGCGGCGCAGATCAGCGCGATCACGGATCGTTTCATGAAACACCTTGGCGGTCAATGTATTCAGCGGATGAGGAAGGGCATGTTGACGGTGACCGCCCCGGTTGGGCACCGGGCGGCGCACGGTCCGCAGTACCAGCACTCATCGACGTGCATGAAGGCCTTGCCGTTGTCCGGGTTGATCGCCAGTGAATCCAGCGGGCAGATGTCGACACACAGGGTGCAGCCCTGGATGCACAGCGATTCGTCGATCGTCACGGGTACGTCGGAACGGCCGTTGACCAGCGTCATGGAATGCTCCTTGTCAGTTTGCCGCGCATGGTGACCCGGTCACCACGCATCCGGATGTATTCGAGGTCGACAGGTTTGCCGTCTTCGAAGTTGGTGAGGCGCTCGAGCATCAGCAGCGCCGCGCCGCGCGGAATCTGCAGGAGCGCGGCCGAGTGCGGATCTGCCGGAATCGCTTCCAGCGCCAGGCTGGCGGCGCCGAGGCGCTGCCCGCTGATCTGTTCGAGCAGGGGGAAGACATCGTTGGCCTCCAGCGGATGGGTCAGCACGGCGGCGCCGATGTCGGGTGCCAGATAGGTCTGATCCAGGCTCAGGGGCACGTCACCGAGGTACCGCAGCCGTTCGATGAACACCACCTTCGCGCCGGCGCCGAGCAGTAATCGCCGGGCGACCGAGGGCGGGGCGGACACCACCGTCGCGACCCGCACTTCGTTGCGGACCTCTTGAGCATCGAAGGTCTCCTGCAGGCCGAGCAGGGTGTCCAGGTCATGGTCGACTTTGAGCTGCGCCACGTGAGTGCCGGTCCTCGGCCCCCGGTGGATCAGCCCTTCGTCCTTCAGCGCAGCCAGTGCCTCACGAATAATGTTGCGGGAGACGGCGAATTCGTCTGCCAATTCCGATTCGCCGGGAAGTCCCACGTCATAGGCGCCTCCATGGATCTGGTGGCGCAGTACGTCGGCGACCTGCCGCGCCCGGTCCGCTCGGCGGATCGGGCTTGCTGCCACAGGGACTTCGGCCATGCAGACACGCTAAGGGCGCAGCGACGGCAATGGCAGCACAGCGAATCCTGCTGATCAGCCGAGCAATTCATTGCGCCACCCGGCAGCACCCGGCTGCCAGCGGAAACCGGCCGCCGCGCCCGCATTGCGCCGCGGCAGCGCAGGCGGGCCGGTTAACAATCGCGCTGAGGCAAATCGCCTGCCGCAGGTGCACGGGCGTAGCGGGCCAAAGCCTTCGGGGTGAACACCGCCAGCCCCAGCTCGGGGTTGTAGCCGTGGATCTCTTTGACGTCGAGTTCGGCCAGGAAGTACAGAATGTCCTTGGAGATCACCTGTCCGGGGACCAGCACCGGGAAGCCGGGCGGATACGGCACCACGAAGGTGGTCGACACCAGGGTCTTGCCGTCGGCGACCCGGCGGCCGGCGTCGCCGAGCAGCACATGCTCGCGATCGGACTCCTCGTAGCCGCCGTAGAACGCTGAGCGCATATCACCGAATGTGCTTGCGCCTTCGGGCCGAAACGCGGCATCGAACTCACTGAAATCGGGCAGCGGCGGCAGATCCTCGGTGATCTCGACGATCCTGCGCTGCTGCAGCGCACGATCGTCGGTGCTGGCCGCTTTCCAGGCCCGGTCCAGTTCGGTCGAGACCCGGCGCAGCGCGTCGAGCAGGTAGTGCACGCTGGACCAGGTGACGCCGATGGTGAAGATCAACAACACCGAGTTGATGGATGTCTTGTTGATCTGAATTCCGAAACGCTGCATCAGGATCTTCTCGCGGAAGTCGTAGCCGCTCATCCCGGTCTTGCCGACGAACAGGGTGACCCGGGTCGGGTCGAGGACGAACTCGTCGGAACGCCACGCCTCGTTCCACTCGGCCAGCGCACCCTGTCGGACCTGGCGGTAGGACCTGACCGTCGACGCCCGGAATCGGTCGGGCACCAGGTCGTCCTCGTCGAGTATGCGGAACCACTTACTGATCAGCCGGTCCTTGCGGATCCGGTGGCGAAACACCAGTGCCATGTCGTAGACCCGCCGGACCATCTGGAAGCCTTCGATGTCCACCTGCCGGCGGGCCAGGTCCAGCGACGCCAGCAGCTGCTGATTCGGCGACGTCGAGGTGTGGGTCAAAAACGCCTCGGTGAACGATTCGCGGGCCAGCGCGTTGAAGTCCTGATCGCGGACGTGGATCATCGACGCCTGCCGCAGCGCCGACAGTGACTTGTGGGTGGAGTGGGTCGCATAGACGCGCACCCGCGCCGAAGGCTCCGGCAGCAGCCGGTGCTCGCTCCACTGGTCCCGGTCGACGCCCGCCATGGTGGCGCGCCACTCTCGGTACTCCCGCGCGTAGCCGGGTGAGGAGAGCATGGTCTCGAGGCGTTCGGCGGCGACCATCGCGGTGCGCTGCCGGGCCCACGGCACCGCCGTCGCGAACGCGTACCACGCTTCGTCCCACAGGAAGCAGATGTCCGGCTTGATGGCCAGGATCTCCTCCATCACCCGCTGCGGGTTGTAGACGACGCCGTCGAACGTGCAGTTGGTCAGCAGCAGCATCCGGACCCGGTGAAGGTGCCCGGCGGCCTCCAGGTCGAGCAGCGCGCGCTTGACGGTGCGCAGCGACACCGCGCCGTAGATGGCGAACGGCGCCAGCGGGTAGGCGTCCAGATACATCGGATACGCACCGGCCAGCACCAGGCCGTAATGGTGCGACTTGTGACAGTTGCGGTCGATCAGCACGATGTCGCCCGGCCGGGTCAACGCCTGCACGACGATCTTGTTGGCCGTCGAGGTGCCGTTGGTGACGAAGTAGGTGTGGTCGGCGTTCCAGGTCAGCGCGGCCTTGTCCATGGCGACCCGGATGGTGCCGTGCGGGTCGAGCAGCGAATCCAGCCCGCCGGAAGTCGACGAGGTCTCGGCCATGAAGATGTTGCGGCCGTAGAACTCCCCCATGTCCTGCAGCGAACGCGAGTTGAAGATGCTGGCGCCGCGCGCCACCGGAAGCGCGTGGAACTGACCGACCGGCTCGGCGGCGTAGGCCCGCAGAGCATCGAAAAACGGTGTGGCGTAACGTTTCCGGATCCCGGCAAGCACGGTGCTGCTCAGGTCGGTGACGTCGTTGAGCCGGTAGAAGGTGCGGTCGTAGACGTCGGGCTCGTCTTCGGTGTCGGCGGCGATCGACTCGTCGGTCAGCAGATAGAGGTCGATGTGCGGCCGCAACAGGCGCATCCACTCGCCGCATTCGATGGCATCGTGGCCGCCGTCGACGATCCCGGCGTCGTCCTCGGCGCCCAGCAGCGTGGTCATCAGCGGCACTCGGTCGCGCGACCGCAACGGCAGGTCATGCCGCACGATCGCCGCCTGGATCTCCCCGTTGAGGGCGACCGCGGTGACGGCGTCCTCGACGCTGGACACCACCAGCAGTTCGATCTGCACCTCGTCGTCGGGTTTGCGCAGTGCGCGCAGATTCTCCGCCAGGCTCTCGGGGGCCTCCGGCGGCGAGTCGTCGGCCAGCAGCACGGTGTAGAACTGCTGCTGCCGAGCCTGAGACACCAACTCCTGGTCGGACAACGGCGCGCCGAGGTCGAACAGTGCCGCCCGGTCGCCGTAGTCCGACAGCAGCCGCACCACCAGCGACACCTGCTCGCGCAACGACACGGTTGCCATCGACTCGAGATAGCCGCGAAACGCTGTCAGGTTCGCGGCGCCGGGGAACAGCCAGTAGCGCTCGTAGGCGCCGAGCCGGTCCAGTAGGCGCTTCACCCGCGCAGCGTGGTGGGTGGTGTCCAGGCCGTTCCGGTTGACCTCGGCCAGTTGGCGGCAGGCGTCGTCGAGCAGGTTCCAGGTGTCGACCCGGGAGTACGACGGGTTCGCCACTGCCGCCAGCGCCGAAACTCGTAGCCTCCGGCGCCTCCCGTCGCTGTCCGAGCTCATAGGGCCAGTGTGGCCTGCGCCGCGGTAGGGCGGGGTGCTTTCGGTCACGTCCGGCTAGGGGCTCACAAGGGTAAAAGGCCCTACGATCCGGAAGCCGAATACCATGTCGCCGCGACACCGCCGTCGGTAGCCTCGGTCTGGTGGTGGATGAAATCGTCGATATCGACGTCTATACGACCGCTCTGGCCGGCACGCAGACGGCCGAGGAGGCCTGCGAACGACTGGGCGCCGCAGGCTGCGCCGCCGCGGTGCAGGGCGAGGCAGTAGTCATCGCCGACGGCGAGGTGACGGCCAGCCCGTTCGAGGGCGTCAACAAGATCGGCGACGCCTTCTACCTCTGGTGCCTGCACGATCGGGACGACCAACTCGTCCGGTGCGTTCCGCGCGGGCCGCAGGGCAGTTGCCCACCCCGGCACTGAGACGGCGTTACTCGTCAGGGCCGGGTTCGGACTCAGCTGCGGGCTCGGGCTCGGCGGCCTTGCTCGCCTCGCGGACCGCCTGTGATGCCGCCCGCAGCTGGGGCGTCACCAGCATCACCTGGCCCAGCACCCCGTTGACGAAGCCGGGTGACTCATCGGTGGACAGCTCCTTGGCCAACTTCACCGCCTCATCGACGGCGACCGGCTCGGGCACGTCCTCGGCGTGCAGCAGCTCCCAGATCGCCACCCGCAGGATCGCGCGGTCGACGGCCGGCAGTCGCTCCAGCCTCCAGCCTTGCAGGTGCGAGGTGATCAGGTCGTCGATATGAGCGCTGTGGGCGGCCACGCCGTGCGCCACCATGACCGTGTACGGATGCAGCGGTGCCACGTCGAGTTGCTCGCTGGCCAGTGCCGCCCGCATCTCGGCGCCCTGGGCGGGGGTCAGGCCACGGGCTTCGGACTCGAACAGCAGATCAACTGCGCGTTTGCGGGCCTGATGCCGGCCCTTGACAGACCTCGCAGGCCTCGGCGGCTTGCCATCCGGCATGGTCAGGAGTTGACCCGTCCCAGGTAGCTGCCGTCGCGGGTGTCGACCTTCAGCTTGTCTCCGGTGTTGATGAACAGCGGCACGTTGATCTGGGCGCCGGTCTCCATGGTGGCCGGCTTGGTGCCCGCGCTGGAGCGGTCGCCCTGCAGGCCGGGCTCGGTGTGGGTGACCGCCAGTTCGACGCTCACCGGCAGCTCCAGGTACAGCGGCACCCCATTGTGGAAGGCGATCTGAACCAGCATGCTCTCCAGCAGGTAGTTCGCCGAGTCGCTGACCAGCGATTCGGGCAGCGGGTGCTGCTCGTAGTCTTCGCTGTCCATGAACACGAAGTCGTTGCCGTCGCGGTACAGGTAGGTGGCATCACGGCGGTCGACGGTGGCGGTCTCCACCTTCACGCCGGCGTTGTAGGTCTTGTCCACGACCTTGCCCGACACCACGTTCTTGAGTTTGGTACGCACGAAGGCCGGGCCCTTGCCCGGCTTGACGTGCTGAAACTCGGTGATCTGCCAGAGCTGGCCGTCGATCACCAGCACCAGCCCGTTCTTGAAGTCAGCAGTTGAAGCCACGGTCGTTCACGTCTCCTAGAGAATGGTCAGTTCCTTGGGGAACCGAGTCAGCAGGTCCGGGGTTTGCCCGGCAGTATCAGCGACCACGAGCGTGTCCTCGATACGGACCCCGCCACGATCAGCCAGATAGACGCCGGGCTCCACGGTCACCACAGCACCGGCAAGCAGTGTACCGTCGGCCGTCGCGTTGATTCCCGGCGCTTCATGAATCCGCAGCCCCACCCCGTGACCCAGGCCGTGACCGAAGGTCTTCTCGTACCCGGCGTCGGCGATCACCGCACGCGCGGCGGTGTCGACGTCACGCAGCCCGGCACCCGGTTGCAACGCCTCCCTACCGGCCCGCTGCGCGGCCGCGACCACCTGGTAGATCTCCCGCTGCCAGTCGGCGGCCTGCCCCAGCACGAAGGTGCGGGTCATGTCGGAGTGGTAGCCGGCCACCAGGGCCCCGAAGTCGATCTTGACGAAGTCGCCGGCGGCCAGCACGGCGTCGGTGGGCCGGTGATGCGGTACCGCCGAGTTCGGGCCGGCGGCCACGATGGTCTCGAAGGAGGCGCCGTCGGCGCCGTGGTCGAGCATCAGGGCTTCCAGTTCCCGGCGGACCTCCCGCTCGGTGCGGCCAGGCCGCAGGCCACCGCGATCCACCAGGTCGGTCAGCGCGGCGTCGGCGGCCTCGCAGGCCAGCCGCAACAGCGCCACCTCGCCGGCGTCTTTCACTTCCCGCAACGCCTCCACCGTGCCCGAGGCGCGAATCAGCTCGGCACCCGCGACGGCGCGTTCAGCTGCGGCTCCCCCCGCTTGAAAGGCTGCCGAGAGCATGTCGAACCCGTCGACGGTGACCACGTGCCCCTCGAACCCCAGCCGGCGCACTCCGGCCGCCGCGGCCTGCGCGGCCAGGTAGCTCACCCCGGCCCGCTCGATCGCCGCCTGCAGATCCGGAGCCTGCCGGGCGGCCTGGGTTCGGTACCGGCCGTCGGTCGCCAACACCGGCGGCCGTTCGTCGGCGTAAACCAGCAGAGCGCCGGCCGAACCGGTGAAACCGGACAGATAACGCACGTTGACCAGGTCCGTGACCAGCATCGCGTCCAGATCGGCCGCACCGATCGCGGCGCTCAGACGCAGCCGACGGGAGGAATGTGTCACGCGGTGTGACGGTACTCGCTACGCTGTGCCCCCATGAGCAAGTGGTTTCTTCGCGGGTTGGTCTTCGCAGCGCTGATGGTCGTCATCCGACTGATCCAGGGGGTGTTGATCAACGCCTTCGAGTCGCAGGCCGGCTTGATCAGCTTGATCCTGATGATTCTGTTCGTGATCGCGGTCATGGTGTGGGGTTATTCCGACGGCCGCGCCGACGCCGGAGCGAACCCCGACCCGGACCGGCGCGACGACCTCGCCATGACCTGGCTGGGCGCCGGACTGGTCGCCGGACTGGTCGGCGGCGTGGTGTCGTGGATCATCGGCCTGGTCGACAAGGCGCTCTACGTCAGCTCACTCTTCAACGAGCTGACCAGTTTCGCGGCCTTCACCGCGCTGTTGGTGTTCGTGCCGGCGGTGGCCGCGGTCACGCTCGGACGCCGGCGCGTCGACAAGGAATACGAGAAGTCGCCGCAGCGCCACCACGGCCTGGCCGCCCATGACGAGGCCGCCCCCGCGACCGATGTGTTCGCCACCGTGGGCGCCGCCCCGGTGGCCGCCGAGGAGACCTCTGACACCGCGGCCATCGGGACCAGCCAGGCTGGCGCAGCCGAGGCCGACGCCCATACCGGCACCGACGCGACGCTGGCCGGGCCGAGCGCAGGTTTCACCACGGAGGAATTCCCGGCCGACACCGAAGCGACCACCGAGATCCCCCCGGTCAAGGACAACGACGCTTAGCGGCCTCTGCGGCCCTTAGCCCGACGACTCGGCCAGGTAGCGCAGCGCCAGCAGGTAGCCCCGCACGCCCAGGCCGACGATCACCCCGTTGGCAATGGGGCTCAGGTAGGAGTGCCGCCGAAAGTCTTCGCGGGCATGCACATTGGAGATGTGCAGTTCGATCAGCGGAGCAGTGAGCTCGGCGCACGCGTCGCGCAGCGCCACCGAGGTGTGGGTCAGGCCACCGGCGTTGAGGATCACCGGTTCGGCGGCGTCGACGGCGGAATGAATCCAGGCCAGCAGTTCGGCTTCGCTGTCGCTCTGCCGTACCACGACGTCGACACCGAGCTCACGTGCTTCCCGCTCGATGAGCGCCTGCAGGTCCTCATAGCTGGTGTCGCCGTAGACATCCGGCTCTCGCAGGCCCAGCCGTTGCAGGTTGGGGCCGTTGATGACGTTGATCCGGTTCACCGTCGCTCCAATCGGAAACGCCGGCCCACCTCGTCGTAGGCGGCGGCCAGCAGCATCGGGTCGGGCCCATCCAGCCGGCCCGGCTTGGCCAGGCCGTCGAGTACCACGAACCGCAGCACGCCGGCCCGGGTCTTCTTGTCCCCCATCATGTATTCCAGCAGCGCCGGAAGGGCGCTTTCGTAGTAGCTGACCGGCAAGCCCAGGGACAGCAGGATCGAGCGGTGCCGGTCGGCGGTCTCGTCGTCCAGTCGTCCGGTCACCCGGGCCAGCTCGGCGGCGAAGACCAACCCGACCGACACCGCGTCGCCGTGGCGCCACTGGTAGTGCTCCAGCGCCTCGATTGCATGCGCGAGAGTGTGGCCGTAGTTGAGGATTTCGCGCAGGCCCGACTCCCGTTCGTCGGCGGCGACGACTTCGGCCTTGACGGTGATCGCGCGGCGGATCAACTCGCCCAGCACCTCGCCGGTCGGGTCCATCGCGGCTTTCGGATCGGCTTCGATCAGGTCCAGGATCACCGGATCGGCGATGAAACCGGCCTTGACGATCTCGGGCATGCCGGCGACGATCTCGCGCTGCGGCAGCGTCTCCAGGGTGGCCAGGTCGACGACGACGGCCGCCGGTTGATGGAACGCGCCGACCAGGTTTTTGCCGGCCTCGGTGTTGATGGCGGTCTTGCCGCCGATCGCGGCATCGACCATCGCCAGCAAGGTGGTCGGCACATGGACGATCGAGATGCCGCGTAGCCAACTGGCCGCCGCAAATCCGGCCACATCGGTGGCAGCGCCTCCCCCGAGGCTGACCAGGGCGTCTCGGCGGTCGAGGCCGATCCGCCCCAGCACATCCCAGATGAAGCCCAGCACCTGCAGCGACTTGCCGTCCTCGGCGTCCGGTATCTCGATGCGGTGCGCCTCGATTCCCTTGTCGGACAGATAGGCCCGGATTCCCTCCGCGGTCTCCTCCAACGTGGGCTGGTGCAGGATCGCGACCTTGTTGCGGCCGGCGAGCAGGCCGGCGAGATCACCGAGCAGGCCTTTGCCGATCACCACCGGGTACGGCGGATCGGTGGCCACCGTTACGGTGATCGGCTCGGGAATCTGGGTCACTTGCGTCCTCCGGTCTGTCGTGCGGCCATCGTGGCGGGGGTGGGCGGTGAGCCGGCGGGTGCCGGCGGCGGCGGTGGCTGCGCCGGAGTGGCTCGGGTGGCCCGAGTGGTATCGGCGCTCGGCGCGGCGTCCTGCAGTCGGGACACGATATAGCGCACCACCGCTCCCGGGTTTCGCCGGTTGGTGTTGACCCGAATCGTCGCGAGGCGCCGGTAGAGCGGCGCCCGCTGCGACATCAACTCGCGGAACTTCTCGGCCCGGCCCGGCCCGGCCAGCAGCGGCCGTACAGTGCTGCCACCGGTGCGCCGTACGCCTTCGGCGGCACTGATCTCAAGGAACACCACGGTGTGACCGGCCAGCGCATCGCGCACCCCGGGACTGGTGACTGCTCCCCCACCCAGTGACAGCACACCATCGTGGTCGGCCAGCGCCGCGCGCACCACTTCTTCTTCGATGCGACGGAACTCCTGCTCGCCGTCGGTGGCGAAAATGTCGGCGATGCTACGTCCGGTGCGGGCCTCGATGACGGCATCGGTGTCGAGTATCTCGACGCCGAGCGCTTTGGCCAGGCGCCGTCCGATAGTGGACTTGCCCGCCCCGGGCAACCCCACCAGAACCGCTCTGGGCGTCACGGCGTCTACCCCGATGCCCGGGCCTGGCCGCCCGCCGGTCCCCGCTCTGCCACCGAACGCAGGTATGCCTCGATATTGCGCCGGGTTTCGGTCAGCGAGTCTCCCCCGAACTTGTTCAGCGCCGCCCGGGCCAGCACCAACGCCACCATGGCCTCGGCGACCACTGCCGCGGCCGGGACTGCGCACACGTCGGAGCGCTGATGGATCGCGACCGCTTCGTCGCCGGTGGCCATGTCGACGGTGGCCAGTGCCCGCGGGACGGTGGAGATCGGTTTCATCGCCGCGCGCACCCGCAACGGCTGGCCGTTGGTCATCCCGCCCTCGAGCCCGCCGGCCCGGTTGGTGGAACGCACCACACCGTCGGGGCCGGGGTACATCTCGTCGTGGGCCGCGCTGCCGCGCCTGCGGGCGGTGGTGAAACCGTCGCCGATCTCGACACCCTTGATCGCCTGAATGCCCATCACCGCGGCGGCCAGCTGACTGTCCAGGCGGTCGTCGCCGCTGATGAAGGAACCCAGCCCGATCGGCAGGCCCGACACGACCACTTCCACCACCCCGCCCAGGGTGTCGCCGTCGGCCTTGGCCGCCTCGATCTCGGCGATCATGGATTCCTGGGCCGTCTCGTCATAGGCCCGTACCGGGCTGGCGTCGATGGCGGCCAGGTCCCCGGGTTGCGGCACCGGGCCGTCGTAGGCCTCGGAGGCGCCGATCGAGATCACATGGGAGATCACCTGCACGCCCAAGGCCTGGTCCAGGAATGCGCGCGCAAAGGTGCCGGCGGTGACCCGGGCGGCCGTCTCGCGGGCGCTGGCCCGCTCCAGCACCGGCCGGGCGTCGTCGAAGCCGTATTTGAGCATGCCGGCGTAGTCGGCGTGGCCGGGCCGCGGACGGGTCAGCGGTGCGTTGCGGGCCCCGCCCTCGCTGTCGAGCAGGTCCGGATCCACCGGATCGGTGGACATCACCGTCTCCCACTTGGGCCACTCGGTGTTTCCGATCTCGACCGCGATCGGGCCGCCCAGGCTGACACCGTGGCGCATCCCGGACAACACGGTGACCGCGTCGGCCTCGAACTTCATCCGGGCGCCGCGACCGTAGCCGAGACGACGCCGGGCGAGTTGGGTCGAGATGTCAGCCGAGGTGACGGCCACTCCGGCGACCATGCCCTCGACCAGGGCGACCAGCGCACGACCGTGTGATTCCCCGGCGGTTATCCAACGCAACACGTGTCCCATCTTCCCATGCCGGTCTTGGGTCCCCGGGCTTGGAGGACGTTACGGTTGCGCACACAGACGGCTCAGTGCCGCGCTCACCGGGATTCGAACCGGTCCACCGCCCCGGAGGGAGGTCAGGAACCGTTTTTGAGAATCAGATAGGTGACGGCGTCGGGCCCGTTGCTGGGCGAGGTCACCGCCTTGAGCTGGCTACCCGCATTGCCGACGACCCCGTCGAGAATCCGGTCGAAGTCCTCGGCGGAGTTCTGCGGGTCGATGAGCACCAGCGGAGATTCGCCGGGCGGCACGGCCGAGCTGGGGTCCAGCAGGTACCCGCCGAACGAGTCGGCATTGCCGGTAGAGGTCTGCGCGAACAGGTCCAGCCACTGCACGGTGGCGTCGGTCCCCTCGGCGCTGGACAGCGAAACCGCCGGAACCTGCACGTCAGGCAGGGACGGTGACGCCATGTTGGTAGCCAGCACGGTGGCCCCGACGACGACCGCGGCAGCGGCTGCGCCCCCAAGTACGGCTCGCTTCACGGTCACCCCCTCTTGGCTACACCCGGTCAGCAGAGTTCAATACTGAAGATATTAGCTAATAATGGGCTGAGTAGCAAACGTTTCCTGTCAAGACTAACCATGCCGTTAATTTGTGTTCGCCCCTCGTCAAACGGCCAGCTACCTCGGCACACGACGTGTCTCAGCATTCTCAGTACATCCCCAGACCTGCCGCCACCGCGCTGGCCAGGCACATCGACGGCCCGTGCGGAATCGTCGGTCCCCGTCGCCCGGCCGCGGCGATCAAGCCCCACACCCCGGTCAGCAACGGCGCACCCAACGCCGCCAGCAACCACACGTCGGCGCCGAAGGAGCCGGTCAATGCGCCGAGGCCGGCTGCGAGCTTGACGTCGCCGGCGCCCAGCCCGTCCGGCGCGATCAGATGCACGGCCAGATAGACCGCGGCCAGCGCCGCCGCCCCGGCCAGCGCCGCGGTTCCTCGGCCGACCTCGACCGCGACAGCCGGCACCACCACCGCCGCCGGCAGCGTCAGCCAGTTCGGCAGCCGGCGCTGCCGGATGTCATAGCTGCTCAGCAGCGTCAGCCACGCCGCCACCAGGCCCGCCGCCGCCCCCTGCATGGAGCCATGCTCAGGCCGGCTCGGCGACCGCGCAAGTCATCTCCGCCCGGGGTGCGGGCCGGCCGGTGAACAGTTCGACCTGGGTGAAGGCCTGGTGCAGCAGCATCTGCAGGCCGCTGATCACGGTGCCGCCCGCGGCACTCACCGCGGCCGCCAGCGGCGTCGGCCACGGGTCATAGATCGCGTCCAACAGCACCGGCACCCCGGCCAGCACCGGCGCGTACCCGGCCGCGACGTCGGCCGGAAGGGTGCTGACCATCACCGAAGCCGAGGCCGCCGCCTCTCCCAGTGCGGCAGCGTCCAGCGCGCAATACCGTGCGGGCACACCGACATCGGTCGCCAACGCCACTATTCGGGCGGCGTTGTCCGGGTTGCGAGCGGCCACAGTGATGTGGCTGACCCCGAGTTCGGCCAACGCCACCGCCGCGGCCGGGGCGGTGCCGCCCGACCCGAGCACGATCGCCTCCCCGGAAACATGACTGGCCGACTCGAGCGCCCCGCTCACCCCGTCGACGTCGGTGTTGTCGGCCAGCCAGCCGGCGGCGGTGCGCACCAGGGTGTTGGCCGAGCCGATGCGCTCGGCGCGCGGTGTGCGCTCGTCGGCGAAGGACAGCGCGGCGAACTTGCCCGGCATGGTGACCGACACGCCGACCCATTCCGGCCCGAATCCGGCTACCAGCGCCGGCAACTCGTCGGCGTCGCACTCGATCCGGTCATAAGTCCAGCCCTGCAGGCCGAGCGCGCGGTAGGCCGCCAGGTGCAGTTGTGGTGAGCGGGAGTGTGCGATCGGCGAGCCGAGTACGGCCGCCTTGCGTGGCCGCGGGTCAGCGGGAACTGTCGAGGACACCGTTGTCCAGCGCCATCTCGATGTTGGTCAGGTGCTGCTGATAGTTGTGGGTGAACAAGGTGGTGCCGTCCTTGTCGATCGTCACGAAATACAGCCAGTCCCCCGGCTCGGGATGCTCGGCGGCCTGCAGGGCCTCCACTCCCGGCGAGCAGATCGGGGTGGCCGGCAGGCCTTCGGAGGCGTAGGTGTTCCACGGCGTCACCTTGGCCCGGTCGGCGTCGGTGGTGGCTACCTCCTGGCGGTCCAGCGGATAGTTGACCGTCGAGTCGAACTCCAGGCGCTGCGGCTCGCTGAGCCGGTTGTCGATGACCCGGGCCACCTTGGTGAAGTCCTGCGGCAGGGCTTCGCGCTGCACCAGCGACGCCACCACCAGGAGTTCGTAGGGCGTCATGCCCAGCTGCTCGGCGATGCCGGGCAGGCCGGACTTGGTCAGCTCCGCGACACTCTGGCCGATCACCTTCGACAGCACCACCGGTGCCGGTGCGGTCGGGTCGACGTTCCAGGTGCCCGCCGTGATCAGCCCCTCGATGCGGCGGTGGTCGCGGCCCATCTTGGTCGCCGGGTCGACGGCCCAGGCCGGCACCGACAGCGCCTGCAGCGTCTCCGTCGCTGCGGCCCGCCGCAGATCCTGCGCCTTGACGCAGTGCCGGTCGCCGTTGAGGTCCAGGCAACTGGCCTCGGCGATCAGCGTGAGTACCCCCGGGGTCACCGCGTTGGTCTTCATGTCGGTGGTGTCGTCGAGTTGGCGGCCTTCCGGGATCACCAGCTTGCCCATCCGGTTGGCCGGGTCGCTGAGCTGGTGCACCGCGGTGGCAGCCGGGATCTCGGTCCGCAACCGATAGAAGCCGGGCTGGATGGCAGCGATGGAACCGTTGCCGTGCGCGGCGTCGAGGAACTTTTCGACGTTCGCGATCACCCCGGCACCCAGCATGGTTTCGGCGATCGCGGTGGTGTAGTCGCCCTCGTGCACCTCGATGAGCACTTGCTGGCCGCCCTCACCGGTGTAATCGACCACCGGACCGCGCTTGTGCCACAACTTGGAGCCGAGGAACACCCCGGCGATCACGATCATGGCAACCAGTGCCACGCCCAGCCCGCCGACCAGGCGGCGATGCCGGTTGTGCCGGCGTTGCTTGCGGTCATCTCGGGCCCGCTGGGCCCGGCTCATCCGGCGGCGCGGCGGTCCGACCGCAACGGGTTTGGCTTTCGTGGTGCGTTTGTCCTGAGCCGTCCCTGGTTGTTCATCGGGCACTATCGTCCTCCGTCGGAACCGCCGGGGCCGGTGCGGTCAGGGCCCGGCGCTGGTCGAGCCAGCTCTGCAGGATCGTCGCTGCTGCAGCCTGGTCGATCACCGACCGCTGACGTTTGGACCGCATGCCGGCAGCGTGCAGGGCGCGCGCCGCGCTCACGGTGCTGAGCCGCTCGTCGGCCAGCCGCACCGGCACGGGCATCGATCCCGCAGCCAGCGTCTTCTTCAATTCGCGGGCCAGTTCGTCGGCCACCGCGATGGCATCCTCGGCGGCCGAACCGGTCCGATCGGCCAAGGTCCGGGGCAGCCCGACCACCACCTCGACGACCTCGTACTCGCCGACCAGGTCGGCCAGCCGCCGCAGATGCGAACCTGAGGCATGCCGGCGAACGGTCTCCACCGGGGTGGCCAGCAGGCCGTCGGGGTCGCTGCAGGACACCCCGATACGCACGCTGCCCACATCCACTCCGAGCCGCCGTCCGCGGCCGGGATCGTCCGGCCCGCCGGGCCGGTCCGGAGTGCGATGTTGTGGCACAGTCACGCCGGGGCGCTCCGGGCGACCGCCGACCGGACGGCCGCCAGTGCGGCGTCGATACCACCAGAGTCCTTACCGGAGCCCTGCGCCAGGTCGGCTTTGCCGCCGCCGCGGCCGGCCACCGCCGCCGCCAGGTCTTTGACCAGATCGTCGGCGCGCAGCCCGAGTTCCTGCGCGGCGCCATTGGTGGCCACCACGTAGGGCACGTTGCCCGGCGAATCCGAAGGCGCCTCGGCGATCAACGCCACCACCGCCGGTTCCTCACCCAGTTTGCCGCGGATGTCGCCGGCCAGCGAGCGCAGGTCGCCACCGCCGATCCCACCGGACATCCGCTGCACCACCAAGCGCACGTTACCGACTTGTTCGGCGCCGGCGGCGGCATTTGCCGCGGCCGCGCGTGCGCTCGCCAGTCGGGCACGGTCGAGTTCCTTCTCCGCGGCCCGCAGGCGCTCCACCAGGTTTGCCACCCGGGCGGGCACCTCCTCGGACGGCACCTTCAGCGAGGACGCCAGGCCGGCCATCAGCGCCCGCTCCTTGGCCAGGTGGCGGAACGAGTCCAGCCCGACGTAGGCCTCCACCCGGCGTATCCCGGATCCGACCGAGGATTCGCCGAGCAGGGTCACCGGGCCGATCTGCGCCGAGTTGTGCACGTGGGTGCCGCCGCACAGTTCCAGCGAGAACGGGCCGCCGATCTCGACCACCCGCACCTCGTCGGGGTAGGCCTCGCCGAACAGCGCCATCGCGCCCATCGCTTTGGCCTGCTCGAGCCCGGTATTGAAGGTGTTGACCGCGAAGTCGGCCTGCACGGCCTCGTTGGCCACCTCCTCGACCTGGGTGCGCTGTTCCTCGCTCAGTGCACCCTGCCACTGGAAGTCGAACCGCAGATAGCCCGGACGGTTCAGCGATCCGGCTTGAACGGCGTTGGGCCCCAAAACCTGTCGCAGGGCGGCGTGGACCATGTGCGTTCCGGAGTGGCCCTGGGTGGCGCCGCGCCGCCAGTCGGGATCGACGGCCGCGGTCACCGTGTCGCCTTCCACGAACTCACCGGATTCGACGTTGACGCGGTGCACCCACAATGTTTTTGCGATCTTCTGCACATCGGTGACGAGTGCTTTAGCGGCGGCACCGCTGCCGACGCCGGTGATGGTGCCCGCGTCGGCGATCTGGCCGCCGGACTCGGCGTACAGCGGCGTACGGTCCAGCACCAGCTCGACCCGATCCGGCACTTCGGCGCCGCCGCTGTGCGCCACCACCGGCACCCGCTTGCCGTCCACGAAAATCCCGAGAATCCTTGCTTGCGAGCTCAACTCGTCGAAGCCGGTGAACTCGGTCGGTCCGGCGTCGACCAGATCTCGGTAGGCGCTCAGATCGGCGTGGGCGTGCTTGCGGGCCGCGGCGTCGGCCTTGGCGCGAGCCCGCTGCTGCGCCATCAGCTCCCGGAAGCCGGCTTCGTCGACGCTCAGGCCGGCATCGGCCGCCATCTCGCACGTCAGCTCGATCGGGAAGCCGTAGGTGTCGTGCAGGGTGAAGGCGTCGGTTCCCGACAGCAGGGTGGTCCCGGAGGCTTTTGTCGCAGCCGCCGCGTCTTCGAACAGCCGGGATCCTGAGGCCAGGGTGCGGTTGAAGGCGGTCTCCTCGGCGACCGCGATGCGGTTGATCCGGTCGAAGTCGGTGACCAGTTCGGGGTAGGACGGCCCCATCGCGTCGCGGACGGTCGCCATCAGCTCGCCCACGATGGGGGTGTCGATGCCGAGCAGCTTGGCCGCGCGCACCACCCTTCGCAGCAGCCGGCGCAGCACATAGCCGCGTCCGTCGTTGCCGGGACTGACTCCGTCGCCGATCAGGATCACCGCGGTACGGGAGTGGTCGGCGATGATCCGGTAGCGCACATCGTCGGCGGGGTTGCCGGCGTCGTAGGGCCGCGCTGCCACCGTTCCCACCACATCGATGACCGGCCTCAGCAGGTCGGTCTCGTAGACGTTGTGCACACCCTGCAACAGGAACGCGACCCGCTCGATGCCCATCCCGGTGTCGATGTTCTTGCGCGGCAACGGTCCGAGGATCTCGAAGTCCTCCTTGGAGGTACCTTCGCCGCGCTCGTTCTGCATGAAGACGAGATTCCAGATCTCGATATAGCGGTCCTCGTTGGCGACCGGGCCGCCGTCGACGCCGAACTCGGGGCCGCGGTCGTAGTAGATCTCCGATGACGGGCCGCACGGCCCCGGGATGCCCATCGACCAGTAGTTGTCGGCCATTCCGCGGCGCTGGATCCGCTCGGTCGGCAACCCGGCGATCTCCTGCCACAGCGCCATCGCCTCGTCGTCGTCGAGGTAGACCGTGGCCCAGATCCTTTCCGGGTCCAGCCCGTAGCCGCCCTCGTCGACGCTGTTGGTCAACAGCGTCCAGGCCAGCTCGATGGCGCCGCGCTTGAAGTAGTCCCCGAACGAGAAATTGCCGGCCATCTGAAAGAAGGTGTTGTGCCGGGTGGTGATGCCCACCTCGTCGATATCGGGGGTACGGATGCACTTCTGAACGCTGGTGGCGGTGGCATACGGCGGGGTCCGCTGCCCGAGGAAGAACGGCACGAACTGCACCATGCCGGCGTTGATGAACAACAGATTCGGGTCATCGAGGATCACCGAAGCACTGGGCACCTCGGTGTGGCCCGCCTTCACGAAGTGATCGAGGAAGCGTTTCCTGATCTCGTGTGTCTGCACTCTGAAAGTCGCTTTCCCGCCGTTATCGCACCTATTAGACGGCCCTACAGTACCGGTCTGCCGATCACCGGCTCGAGGGTGCGGATCAGGCGCTGTCGACGAAACTCAGCCGCACCGAACGTCGCGGGTTGTCCCGGTTGAGGTCGACGAGGACCACGGACTGCCAGATGCCGAGCAGCAGCTCACCATCGGCGACCGGCACCGTGATAGACGGCGCCACGATCGCCGGCATGACGTGATCGGCCCCGTGCCCCGGCGTCCCGTGTGCGTGCCGGTAGCGGTCGTCGCGCGGCAGCAGTCGCTCCAGCGTGTCGACCAGGTCGGCGTCGGAGCCGGCTCCGGTCTCGATGATCGCCACCCCAGCCGTCGCGTGCGGCACGAAGACATTGCACAACCCGTCACCGTGGGCCGCGCAGAACGACCGCACCTGCGCGGTGAGGTCCACGGTGCGACGCCGGGCGGTGTCGACGTCGAGCACTTCGGTATCCATCGCCGTCCAGCCTACGGACGCCTGCTGCCCCGGATAGCTAGCCGCCGTCGATCAGGGCGACCCTGGCCAGGGTGTTCTGCGCCATTTTCACGTGCGCGGCGTCGACCAGCACGCCTTCGACCCCGACCGCACCCAGGCCTTTGGCCTCGCCTTCGCGGTAGGCGGCCATGTTGCGTTCGGCGAGCGCGATCTCCTCGGACGTCGGTGAGAACACCGTGTTGGCGACCGGGACCTGGCTGGGGTGGATCGCCCACTTTCCGGTGTAGCCGTACAGCGAGGACCGCCTGGCCTCCCGCTGGTAGCCGTCCAGGTCGGCGTAGTCGGGGTAGGGCGAGTCGATGGCGTCGATCCCGGCGATGCGGGCCGCGACCAGAACTTTGTTGCGGGCGTAGTGCCAGAAGTCACCCGGGTAGTCCCAGATCGGCGCGAAGTTGGTGTCCACCCGCGCGCCCTGCGACAGCGAGAAGTCACCGACCCCGAAGATCAGCGCGTCGACCCGCGGGCTGGCCGTGGCGATCTCCTCGGCGTTGGCCAGGCCCTCGACCTCCTCGATGAGCACTTCGAGGCGGATCTTGCGCTCCAGGCCGAGTTTCGTCTCCAACTGGGTGAGCAGCAGATCCACCCACCACACGTCGCGGGCGGTGCAGGCCTTGGGGACGACGATGGTGTCCAGGTTGTGGCCGGCGGCGGTGACGACGTCGATGATGTCGTCATGACACCACGCGGTGTCCAGCCCGTTGATCCGGATGGCGCGGGCGGTGCGCCCCCAGTCGAGTTCGTTGAGCGCGGTGATGACCTTGGCGCGCGCGGCCACTTTGTGCGCGGGCGCGGTGGCGTCTTCCAGGTCTAAGAAGACCAGGTCGGCTTGGGAGGCGGCGGCCCGCGCGAACATGTTGTCGTTGGCCGCGGGCACGGCCAGCTCGGAGCGGCGTAGCAGCATCGGGTTCTCCTTGAGGGCCAGGGTCACAGCACGCCGCGGGCGCGCAGGTCGTCGATGTCGGATGGGGTCATGTCGAGCAGTTCGCGGTAGACGTCGGTGTTGTGTTCCCCCAGCCGCGGGCCCAGATGCTCGACGCGACCTTTGGCGTCGGAGAACCGCGGCACCGGCGCTTGGACGGTCATGGCGCCGAGTTCGTCGTCGCCGACGCGGACGAACACCTCACGGTGTGCGAGTTGTTCGTCGGCGACCAGGTCGGTGATGTCGTAAACCGCTGCGGCCGCGACGTGTTCGGCGTTGAAGACTGCCATGGCCTCGTCCAGGGTCTTGGTCGCCACCCAGTCGGCGACCACCTGGTCGACCTCGGCGGCGCGGGCGAGGCGGCGCTGCGGATCGGCGAAATCGGCGTCGCCGATCAGGTCGCCACGCCCGATCGCGTGAAACACCCGCAGCGCCAATGCCGGTGAGCTGCCCGACATCGCCAGCCAGCGACCGTCTTTGGTGCGGTAGGTGTTGCGGGGTGCGGAGATGTCCCAGCGGTTGCCGGCCCGCGTCGGCACCAGTCCGAGCTGGTCGTAGCCGAGCAGGGTCTGTTCCAGCAGCCGCGCCAGCGGGTCGATCAGGTTGACGTCGATCAACTGGCCCGAAGCGCCGTGCACGTCACGGTGATACAGCGCCATCATCACCGCGTAGGCGGCGTTCAGCGAGGCCACCCCGTCGGCCAGCATGAACGGCGGCAGGGTCGGGGGCCCGTCGGTTTCGCCGGTGATGTTGGCGAAGCCGCTCATCGCCTCGCCGAGCGTGCCGAAACCGGGGCGGTCGCTTTTCGGGCCGGACAGCCCATAGCCGGTGATGTGCAACATCACGATGCGATCGTTGACCGCGCGCAGTGCCGCATAGTCCAGCCCCCACGTGCGCAGCGTCTGGGGTCGGGTGTTGACGATCACCACGTCGGCGTGGGCTGCCAGCTTCCGCGCCAACTGCTGGCCTTCGGTGACCCGCAGGTTGCAGGTGATCGACCGCTTGTTGCGCGACACCGACTTCCACATCAGCCCTACACCGTCACGCTGGCTGCCCCAGCTGCGGATCGGGTCGCCGGAGCCGGGCTGCTCGACTTTGATCACGTCGGCGCCGAACTCGCCGAGGTAGGTGGCCACCAGTGGAGCGGCCGCCAGGGTAGCCAGGTCGAGCACCCGGATGCCGTCCAGCATCATGCCGGAACTGCGGCCGCACCGGGCCGGGCCAGGCCCAGGTGCTCGCGCAGGGTGGCGCCCCGGTATTCGGTGCGGAACAGCCCGCGCCGCTGCAGCTCCGGGACCACCATCCGGACCACGTCTTCGTAGGCACCCGGTGAATGTGTTGCCGCCAAGACGAATCCGTCGCAGGCGCCGCCGTGGAACCATTCCTCCATCTGGTCGGCGACCTGGGTTCCGGTGCCGACGAAGCGCGGCCCCTGCAGCAGAGTCGCGCGATGTCCGGCCAGGTCCCGCAGGGTGATGTCGTCGCCGATGTGGGTGCGCAGGTTCTGCACCAGCCCGCGGATGCCCGAGACCGAGGCGATCAGTTCGTCGGTGATCGGATCGTCCAGGTTGTGCTGGGCGAAGTCGTAGTTCATCAGCTCGGACAGCAGCGTGAGCGAGGCCATCGGGTCCACCAGATCGTTGAGGAACACCTGCTCGCGATGCTTGGCGTGGTCCTCGGACTCGCCCACCACCGCATAGGCCATCGGACACAGCTTCACCGAGGCCGGGTCGCGCCCGGCGTCGGCGATGCGTTCCTTCTGGTCGGCGTAGTGGCTGCGGGCCACCTCGATCCCGGGGTCGCCGGTGAAGATCAGATCTGCCCAGCGGGAGGCGAATTCGCGCCCCCGTCCGGACGAGCCGGCCTGGATGATGACCGGGCGGCCCTGTGGGGTGCGTGGCACGGTCAGCGGTCCGCGCACCGAGAAGTATTCGCCCACATGCCGCAGCTCGTGCACCTTGGCCGGGTCGGCGTAGATGCCGGTGGCGCGGTCGGCCACGATGGCGCCGTCCTCCCAGGTGTCCCACAGCCCGGCGACCACGTCGAGGAATTCGTCGGCGCGGTCGTAGCGCTCGTCGTGGCTGAGATGGCTGGTCAGACCGTAGTTCTGCGCTTCACCGTCGTTGACCGAGGTGACCACGTTCCATGCCGCGCGGCCCCGGGACAGGTGATCGAGGGTGGCGAAGGTGCGCGCCACGTGAAACGGCGCGTAGTAGGTGGTGGAATATGTTGCCCCCAGCCCGATCCGCGAGGTGGCCTGAGCCAGGACACCGAGGACGGTCGAGAGGTCCAGCTTCACCGGCCGCGCCCCGTAGCGCACCGCGTCGGCGACCGCTCCGCCGTAGATCCCCGGCATCGCCAGCCGGTCGTCGAAGAACATCAGGTCGAAGCAGCCCTCCTCGAGCTGCCGGCCGATCTTGGCGTAGTAGGAGGCGTCGAGGTAGCCGTGCTCGGTGGCGGGATGGCGCCACGATCCGGCGTACACCGAGGCGTTGCCCGCTTGCAGGAAGGCGACGAGGGCCATCTGGTCGGTTCGCGAGGTTCGGGAAGTCACAATTGATATCTACCATCTGATATATCAGATATCAACTATTGGGTTTTGTGATGTGTACCATTCCTGCCGTGACGGCCAACAATGTCGACATCGGCGGCACCGTGCGGGAGCGCGCCGCACGCGAGCTGCGCAACCGCATCCTCACCGGCGACCTGGCTCCCGGTACCCGCCTGGACCTGGATGCCATCACCGCGGAGTTCGCCACCAGTCGCACCCCCGTCCGCGAGGCGCTGCTGGAGTTGTCCTACGAGGGACTGGTCCAGGTCGCGCCGCGCAGCGGCGTCACGGTGATCGGGGTCCGCCCCGAGGACGTGCTGGACAGTTTCACCATCCTGGGCGTGCTGACCGGGCAAGCCGCCGCCTGGGCCGCCGAGCGGCTCACCGCCGAAGACGTCACGCACCTGCGGACGCTGGCCGCCGACGTCGAATCCCTGCGCGGCTCGGACCGCATCGGCGACGCCAACTGGCAGTTCCACCAGGAGATCCACCGGGCCGCCCACTCGCCGCAGCTACTGATACAGATCCGGCATGCCGCGCGGGTGGTGCCGACGAACTTCCTGACGGTGTTCCCCGAACACGAGCACCATTCGCTGGAAGACCACCAGAAGCTGGTGACCGCACTGGCCGACCGGGACGCCGAGGCGTCGCGTGCCATCGCCGAGCGGCACGTGCTGGACGCCGGGCGCTCACTGGCCGAGTGGCTGGCCCAGGCCGGCGTCACCGGCTGACTAGACACCGCGCCCCGCCCCGAGCGGGAAATCCACGACGTATCGCGGGCGTGTCTCGCCGTGAGATTCCCACGCGGCCACGGGGGCTAGCGGCGGCGGATGATGGCCCGCAGCTTCTGCAACCGCCCGCTGATCTCGCGTTCGTTGCCGTGTCCGGTGGGCTGATAGTAGTCGACCCCGACCAGATCGTCAGGTGGGTATTGTTGTGGCACAACACCATCCGGATGATCGTGAGCATACCGGTAGCCGACGGCGTTGCCCAGCGCCTGCGCCCCCGAGTAGTGGCCGTCGCGCAGGTGCGCCGGTACCGCCCCGGCCTTGCCGGCCTTGATGTCGTTCATCGCCGCGCCCAACGCGGTGGTCACGGAGTTGGACTTCGGTGCGGTCGCCAGGTGCACGCACGCATGCGCCAGGGTCAGCTGCGCTTCGGGCATGCCGATCAGCGCCACAGTCTGCGCGGCGGCCACCGCGGTCTGCAGCGCGGTCGGATCGGCCATCCCGATGTCCTCGCTGGCCAAGATCATCAGCCGGCGGGCGATGAACCGCGGGTCCTCCCCCGCGACCAGCATCCGGGCCAGATAGTGCAACGCGGCGTCGACGTCGGAGCCGCGCACGCTCTTGATGAACGCACTGATCACGTCGTAGTGCTGGTCGCCGTCGCGGTCGTAGCGCACCGCGGCCTGATCCAGTGACCCCTCGACGGTCGCCACACCGACCTGTTCGCCCGCCGCCACCCCTTCGGACGCCACCTCCAGCGCAGTCAGGGCGCGGCGGGCATCCCCGGCGGCCAACCGCACCAGCAGGTCGACCGCATCCGGTGCCACCTCGATACGCCCGCCCAGTCCGCGCTCGTCGTCGATGGCGCGGCGCACCACGGTGGCGATGTCTTCGGGACCCAGCGGCCGCAGTTGCAGGATCAGCGACCGGCTCAGCAGTGGGGCGACCACCGAGAACGACGGGTTCTCGGTGGTGGCCGCCACCAGCAGCACCACCCGGTTCTCCACGGCCGACAGCAGCGCATCCTGCTGGGTCTTGGAGAACCGGTGCACCTCGTCGATGAACAGCACGGTCTGTTCGCCGTAGGCGGCCGCGCGCCGTGCGGTGTCGATCACGGCGCGCACTTCTTTGACCCCGGCGCTCAGTGCCGACAGCGCCTCGAAACGGCGGCCGGTCGCCCCGGAGATCAGCGAGGCCAGCGTGGTCTTTCCGGTGCCGGGGGGACCGTAGAGGATGACCGAGGCCGCCCCGGAGCCGTCCACCAGCCGGCGCAGCGGGGAACCCGGCCCCAGCAGGTGGTCTTGGCCGACCACCTCGTCGAGGGACGCCGGGCGCATCCGCACCGCCAACGGTGTGGACGCGGGGGCTCCGGGTTCGGGTGCGGGGGCGCCGGTGAGGTCGAACAGTCCGTCGGACACAACTTCAGGCATACCATTCCCGTCTGACCACGGCTGCGTCAGCCGTGCACGATCACCCCGCGGATGTTCTTACCGTCGCGCAGGTCCTGGTAACCCTCGTTGACCTGCTCCAGGGTGTAGCGGCGGGTGATGAGCTCATCGAGCTTGAGCTGGCCGGCGTCGTAGAGTCGCAGCAGTCGCACGATGTCGTACTGCGGGTTGGCCCCGCCGAACAGGGTGCCTTTAATGGTCTTGCCGAACAACGCCAGCTGCGAACCCGACACATGTACGTCGAGGCTTTCCAGCTTCGCCAGTGCGGCGATCACGACGGTGCCACCCTTGCCGATGGTGTTGAACGCCGCGGTGGTGACGGCCTCGTCGAGGTCGCCGACGGTGATCAGCGCCTGGTCTGCCATCTGCCCCCAAGTGAGTTCGGCGATCTTGACCATCGCCTCCTCGGCGGTGGCGAAGGCGTGCGTGGCCCCGAGTGCCAGCGCCGTCTCGCGCTTGAACTCCACCGGGTCGACCGCCACCACATATTTGGCGCCGGCGTGCGCGGCGCCCTGCACCGCGTTGATGCCGACCCCGCCGATGCCGTAGACCACGACGGCGTCCCCGGCGCGAACCCCGCCGTCGTAGTTGGCGGTCGCCCAACCGGTGGGCACCCCGCAACCGACCAGCACCGCGGTCTCAAGCGGCAGCCAGTCGTCGACTTTGACCACCGAGTGCTGCGAGACGGTCGCCCGCTCGGCGAAGGTGCCCAGCATGCAGAAGCCGCCGTAATCGGTTCCGCCCGAATGAAAGCGGAAGGTGCCGTCGGGCATGCAGCCCTCCAGAATGGTGGCGCCCATGTCGCACAGGTTCTGCCGACCGGTCGAGCAGTAGCGGCAGTTGCCGCAGCTGGGGATGAAGCAGCACACCACGTGATCGCCGGGCTTGACTTTGGTGACCCCGGGGCCGACGTCCTCGATGATCCCGGCGCCCTCGTGTCCGCCGACGATCGGGAACCGGGCCGGCCAGTCACCGTCGGCCAGGTGCAGATCCGAATGGCACAGCCCGGCGGCGGTGAATTTGATCAACACTTCGCCCGGTCCGGGGCCGTCCAGGTCCAACTCGATGATCTCGAAGGGCTGGTTGGGCGCATGCGCCACGGCGGCAATTGTTTTCATAGCTGTCATCCAACCCGCTGTTTCGGCCGCGTTGGCCGGATTCAGGGGGATTGCGTCACGAAGTCGATCAGCTCCTCGACCCGCCCGATCAGCTCCGGTTCCAGATCGGTCCAGTCGCGGACCCGGCCGCGGATACGCTGCCAGGCCGCGGCGATGTCGGCCTGGTCGTTGTGCGGCCAGCCCAGCGCGGCGCAGATGCCGTGTTTCCACTCGATGTTGCGCGGGATCGTCGGCCACGCCCGCAATCCGAGCCGGGCCGGCTTGACCGCCTGCCAGATGTCGACATAGGGGTGTCCGACGATCAGGGTGTGCGCACCACCTGGCCCGCAGCGCACCTTCTCGGCGATCCGGGTCTCCTTGGATCCGGTGACCAGGTGGTCGACCAGCACCCCGAGCCGGCGGCCCGGCCCGGGCTCGAATTCCGCCACGATGCCGGCCAGGTCGTCGATGCCGCCCAGGTACTCGACGACCACGCCCTCGATGCGCAGGTCATGACCCCAGACCTGTTCGACGAGTTCGGCGTCGTGACGGCCCTCGACGTAGATCCGGCTGGCCAGTGCCACCTTGGCGCGGGCGCCGGGCACCGCCACCGAGCCTGAAGCGGTGCGGACGGGCGTTTTGGGCGTGACCGGCCGCGGCTCGGTGAGGATCACCGGTCTGCCGTCGATCAGATAGCCCGGGCCGACCGGGAATCCGCGGGTGCGGCCACGGCGATCTTCGAGGTCGATGCGGCCGTATTCCACCCGCACCACGGCGCCGACGTAACCGCTCTGGGCGTCTTCGACCACCATGCCCAGTTCCACCGGAACCTCGGTGGAACGGGCCTTACGGGTGGAGTGCGGGTTGTCGGCGAGGATGTCGGTTCCATAGCGGTCGGCCACCCGAGGCAGCCTAGGGCGCTTCGGCCGCGGCGGGATGGAAGCGACCGCGCGCGTCGTGATGCCGAAATTTAGTCACACCCGTCACATCTGTCACTCTAATAACATTAGTCGCTCAAATTACTCTTAATTTCTAAGAGATCTCTCGCAACATACGTACCAATTACAACTTCGTTAACTACAGCAACGCTAATTGACTTTTACCCCAGCTAACAACATCAAACCCATTTGCATCGTTAGGTAGTAAAAATGTGCAATTTCATCAATTGTCGCGTTATGCTCGTAAACCTCACTGATAGACAACTATCACGGAGGTTGTGATATGTACCGGAACACGGCACGGCGTGTCGTGCAGTTCGGGAGGCGGCACCTCGCGTGGGCCGCATCCGGGCTGATCACCGGGGGGATCGTGGGCGCACTGCTGGGCTCGGCAGGGGTCGCTCACGCCGACAACGCCATGATGATGGGCTGGGATGCGGTCGCCCAATGCGAGTCGGGCGGCAACTGGGCCGCCGATACCGGCAACGGTTTCTACGGTGGGCTGCAGTTCAAACCATCGACCTGGCACGCATTCGGCGGCGTGGGTTCGCCGGCGAAGGCGTCGCGGGAGGAACAGATAGCCGTCGCCACTCGGGTCCTCGATGAGCAGGGGCCCTATGCGTGGCCCAAATGCGGTCCGGGGAAAGTATTCCCGTCGTCGGTGAAGGGCTGGGTGCCCCCGGCGCTGCGCGGCCTCCTCAAACCGTTCTGGTGAGACAAACCGTTCTGGTGAGACCGACTACTTCGGCGCCAGTACCGCCTGGGTCTGGGTGACCCGGGCGACCCGCTTCCCGCGGTCATCAGCCAGGTCGGTCTGCACCACGATCGTGGTCCTTCCGACGTGCAGCGGGACGCTGGTCGCGGTGACGGTGCCCTCGCGCACCGCCCGGAAGAAGTTGGTTTTCGATTCGATGGTCGAGGTGCTCGCACCCCGGGGCAGGTTGGCGACCGCGCACACCGCCCCGACGGTGTCGGCGAACGCCATCAGCGCTCCCCCGTGCATGATGCCGGCGGTGGTGCACTTCTCGGGCGCCCAAGCCATGGTGGCGCTCACCTGGTGCGGTGTCGCCCCACCGAGTTCGATCCCCAGCACGTCGGCGAACGGGATGTTCGCCGCGACGAGTCGTGCAAATTCAGCGGATTCCATGTGCCCAGCTTGACCGATGGGCCCGGCCCGGGTCTACGGTTCAGCGCTGCTCGGGCTTGGCGTCGATCCCGGCTTCCTTGCGCTGGGCGGCGGTGATCGGCGCCGGGGCGTCGGTCAGCGGGTCGATGCCGCCGCCGGACTTCGGGAACGCAATGACCTCGCGGATCGAGTCGACCCCAGCCAACAGTGCCACCACCCGGTCCCAGCCGAACGCCAGCCCGCCGTGTGGCGGAGCACCGAAACTGAAGGCGTCCAACAGGAATCCGAATTTCTCGGCAGCCTCGGCTTCACCCAGTCCCATCACCTTGAAGACCTGTTGCTGGATGTCGCGGCGGTGGATACGGATTGAGCCCCCGCCGATCTCATTGCCGTTGCACACCACGTCGTAGGCGTCGGCCAGCACCGCACCCGGGTCCGACTCCACGCTGCCGGCGTATTCGGGCTTCGGCGAGGTGAAGGCGTGGTGCACCGCGGTCCACGCTCCGGAGCCGACGGCGACATCCCCGGCGGCCGCGGCGTCGCCGGCGGGTTCGAACAGCGGCGGGTCGATGACCCAGGTGAACGCCCAGGCGCCTGCGTCGATCAGGTCCAGCCGCCGGGCGATCTCGCCGCGAGCCGCTCCCAGCAGCGCCCGGGACGATTTGACCGGCCCGGCCGCAAAGAAGATGCAGTCCCCCGGCGCGGCGCCGACGTGCCCGGCCAGCCCGGCGCGTTCGGCGTCGGTGAGGTTCTTGGCCACCGGCCCCGACAGTTCGCCGTCGTCACCGACCAGCACATAAGCCAGACCCTTGGCTCCGCGCTGCTTGGCCCACTCCTGCCAGCCGTCCAGGGTGCGGCGCGGCTGCGACGCACCACCCGGCATGACCACCGCGCCCACATAGGGCGCCTGAAAGACCCGGAAAGTGGTGTCGGCGAAGAACTCGGCGCACTCCACCAGCTCCAGTCCGAACCGCAGATCGGGCTTGTCGGAGCCGAACCGGCGCATCGCGTCGGCGTAGGTCATCCGGGGCAGCGGGGTCGGCAAGTCGTAGCCGATCAGCGCCCACAGCGCCGTGAGCACCTGTTCGGCGATGCCTATCACGTCCTCGGCGTCGACGAAGCTCATCTCCAGATCCAGCTGGGTGAACTCCGGCTGGCGGTCGGCGCGGAAGTCCTCGTCGCGGTAGCAGCGGGCGATCTGGTAGTAGCGCTCCATGCCGGCCACCATGAGCAGCTGCTTGAACAGCTGCGGGCTCTGCGGCAGCGCGTAGAACGAGCCCGGCTGCAGCCGGGCCGGCACCAGGAAGTCGCGTGCACCCTCCGGGGTGGACCGGGTCAGGGTGGGGGTTTCGATCTCGATGAAGTCATGTTCGGCGAGCACCGCACGGGCGGCCGCGTTGACCTTGGAACGCAGCCGCAGCGCCGCCCCGGGGCCGTCTTCGCGGCGCAGGTCCAAATAGCGGTGCTTGAGGCGGGCCTCCTCACCGGCTGACTCGTCGAGTTGGAACGGCAGCGGCGCGGCCTCATTGAGGACGGTCAGGGCGGCCGCGTTGATCTCGATGGCACCGGTGGGAAGTTCGGGGTTCTCATTCCCAGTCGGCCGGACCTCGACGACGCCGGTGACCGCGACACAGAACTCGGCACGCAGTCGGTGGGCCTGGTCCAGCACCGCGAGATCCCGAAACACCACCTGCGCCACCCCCGAGGCGTCACGCAGGTCGATGAAGATGACCCCGCCGTGGTCGCGTCGGCGGGCCACCCAGCCGGCCAGCGTGACAGTGCGCCCCGCGTCGGTGGCCCGCAATGAGCCGGCGTCGTGGCTGCGCAGCACGAAATACCCCCTGGTTTGAGGACGGTTCTAGGTAACGGTTCGACGGTCGCCAAGTGTAGAGCCATCGCGCAGCCCTGCCCCGAGCCGGTCGGTGCTTTAAGCTGGCTCACTGTGACCAATGGCACCGATGACGTCGACGACTTCGACTATGACTTCGAGGACGACGACGACGACGTCGACGCCACACCAAAGCAGACCAACAGCCTCAAATGGGGGCTGGCCGCCGTGGTCGTGCTGGCTGTGGTCGCCCTCGTTCTGGTCGGGGTAGTGCTGCTGGGCGGTGACCCGGGCAAGGGGTCGCTGGATGGCGCGGCCTCCAGCCGCAACGCGGCCGCCTCGGGCATCGCCAGCGCCGACGACACCGGGCCGGTCGCGATCATCATGAACGACCCCAGTTGTATTGCGTGGGGGTCGATCAGCGGCAACCTGTCCAACACGCTGTCCCTGCTGGGACACGGCAAATGGAACGAGCGCGATCAGTCGATCCCGGCCACGGCGTGGAACGACGAACAGAAGAAGGAGTACCTGGCCGCCGGGCAGGTGGTGCGCAACGCCGCCGCACAGACGGTCGGGCTGGTGAAGCTCACCCCGCACCGGGTGATGCGCGAGCTCTACGAGCAGTTCATCGCCTATGCTCGCGCTTTCGTCGAGCACATCCCCACCTACACCGAACGCGACGCGGCCCTGGCCGGTACCGCACACAGCGCGGCATCGGCGCTGGCGGCGATCTGCGCGGCCAGCAACAACGGATCGGCGGCGACCCGCGCGCCGCTGGTCGAGGCGCAGTCGGCGCCCACCAAGACCGCCTCGCCGGGTAACCCCACCAACCCGCAGCGCTACCTGACCGGGCCCAATCCGGTGTGCGCGGACTGGCGGGCCGCGCTGAATAAGTTCGGCACCGACACCGGCGAGTGGACGGAGATCGACCCGAGCATCCCGGGCACCTACTGGAACCCCCAACAGAAGGCGATCAACCTGGCCGTCGGACCGGTGATGATCAGTCTGGCCAACAAGATGCAGCAGCTGGGCCGCCGCAGTAACAACCCCACCCTCCAGGATTTCGCGGAGCTGTCCGCGCAATATCGGCGGGCGTTCGTGCTGGCGCTGCCGACCTACGATCCGTCCGACAACTATCTGGCCAATGCCGCGACGTTCATCTCCACCACGGTGCTGGGCGGGTGCGCATCGGTCTCCCCGGGCGGACCGGCCGGCGGCGGGTAACCCGGCCGCACCGACCTCGAACGCAAGAACCGGCGCAGCCTCCAGGCTGCGCCGGTTCTTGCTTGCGTTCTGGCTTTGGTCAGGCCCAACTGGAGCCGACGGAGGCGTCGGTGTTGGCCATGTTGTTGCCCGCGGTCTGCACCTTCTGACCATGAGCATTGGCCTGCTCGTAGATGATCGCGAAGTTGCGGCCCAACTGCGCCACGAA
>NZ_JBVAXQ010000015.1:0-129316 GCF_055419425.1 Mycobacterium sp. IDUB_21
GGGCGCCGAAGGCATGGCAAAAACAACAACAAACAAAAACCACCAAACACACTATTGAGTTCTCAAACAACACGCCCCATCTGGACGCGCAGTCAACCCGCGGCTAAAAGCCGCGCATTGTCAGTGCGGACAGATGAAACGCCCCCGGAATCGCTTTGCGATCTCCTTGGATCCCGCGGGCTTGTCGCGCTGACCCGGTCTGGCCTGGTCGCTGCGACTTGGATTAAGTTACGCGAGGTGAAACTGGGAGTCAAATCCGCTGCTAGCAGAGGTTTTTCGCCGCGTTCAAGATCAACGCCGGACCCTCACTTGACCCGTTCGATCCCCCCCACGTTGCGCTTGCCGCGGCGTAGCACCAGCCACCGGCCGTGCAGGAAGTCTTCGGGCTGCGGCGTCCATTCCTCGCTGTCGACGCGGACGTTGTTCACCGAGACGCCGCCCTCGCCGATGGTGCGACGGGCCGCGCCCCTACTCGCCGACAGCCCGGTGGCGACCAGTAGGTCGACGATGCCGTCCGGGCCGCCCGGCGCCAACTGGGCCACCGAGGTCTCCTGCAGCGCCGCGGTCAGCGTCGACTCGTCCAGCCGGGCCAGCTCACCCCGGCCGAACAGGGCCTGGCTGGCCAGCTCGACGGCCTCGGTGGCCGCCTCGCCGTGCACCAGGGTGGTGAACTCCCGGGCCAGCCGGCGCTGAGCGCCCCGCTCGTGCGGGCGTTCGGCCGTCGCCTGCTCCAGCTCCCCCAGCTCGTCGGCGGACAGGAAGGTGAACCAGCGCAGGTAGCGGATCACGTCGGCGTCGGCAGTGTTGAAGAAGTACTGGTACCAGGCGTACGGGCTGGTCATCTCCGGGTCCAGCCACAGGCTGCCGCCGCCGGTCGACTTGCCGAACTTGGTGCCGTCGGCGGCGGTCACCAGCGGGACGGTCAGCGCGTGCACCGTCGCGCCCAGCTTTTGGCGGACCAGCCGGACGCCGGCGATGATGTTGCCCCACTGGTCGGAGCCGCCGATCTGCAGACTGCAGCCGTGCCGCTGGTGCAGCTGCACGTAGTCGTTGGCCTGCAGCAGCATGTAGCTGAACTCGGTGTAGGAGATGCCCTCCTCGAGGCGACGCCGGATGGTGTCGCGGTCGAGCATCACATTGACCGAGAAGTGCTTGCCGACGTCACGCAAGAACTCCACCGCCGACAGCGGCGCGGTCCAGTCCAGGTTGTTGACCACCACCGCACCGGTTGGGCCGTCGTCGAAATCGACGAAACGTTCCAGCTGCCCGCGGATCCGCTCGGACCACTCGGCGACGGTGTCGGCGGTGTTGAGGGTGCGTTCGCCGGTTTCGCGCGGATCGCCGATCAGGCCGGTGGCGCCGCCGGCCAGCACGATGGGCCGGTGCCCGCCCCGCTGGAAGCGCCGCAGCGCCAGCAGCGGCACCAGGTTTCCGGCGTGCAGGCTGGGGGCGGTCGGGTCGAATCCGGCGTAGACGGTGATCGGCCCGCGTGTCACTTCGGCGGTCAGGGCGTCCAGGTCGGTGGATTGGGCGATCAGTCCGCGCCAGGCCAGCTCGTCGAGAATCGTCGTCGGCATGGGTTGATTTTCCCGGATCAGTCGCTGGCGCCGGGCGCCGGTGCCCGCGGGCTGCGTCGGTAGGCCGAAACTTCGGGCTTTCCGGGAACCCAGAATCGCCATGGCCGGTCGGCGGCCTGGCTGACGCCCACCCGCGGTCCCGCCTGCGAGGCGAGCCGCGCACCGAGCCGCAACCGCACCGGGCTTCGCGCGTCGAACAGGTTGATCCCGTTGTCCTCCATGGTGATTCCCAGCGCTGAGCAAAGATTCCCCGGGCCGCGGGCCAAGCCGGAACTGGGCACCGCTTCGCCTCGTCTGCTGCGGGCCACCGCGGACCCCTCGTCGATCACCGCTGCCCGCAGCAGCACGGCGGCGGCCGTCCCGTCCGGGCCGCAGGCCACGTTGGCGCAGACGTGCATGCCGTAGCTGCGGTAGGTGTACAGCCGTCCGGGTGGGCCGAACATCACCGTGTTGCGCCCGGTCGGCCCCCGATAGGAATGCGCCGCCCGGTCCGGCCACGGCCCGTCGGGCACTCCGCCGTAGGCCTCCACCTCGACGATCGTCGCGCGCACCCCGCGGACGTCGAGGGTGGCGCCGAGCAACAGGCGGGCGGCCGCGAGCGGATCCACGGCAAGCTGGGCGGCACTCACCGCCCAGATTCTGCCGCAGCCCCGACAAGGCTTGACAACGCGCCGCGACCGGCCGAATATTCATCACATGATGATTTCATCGCCTGATGAATTCTCGGGCTCACCTCCCGCCCCGGCCGTCGCGGTCGAACACCTGCGGGTGGTCCGCGGCAAGCGCCCGGTCCTGCACGACTTATCGGTGCGGATCGCCCCCGGCACGATCACCGGTCTGCTCGGGCCGTCGGGCTGCGGCAAGACCACGCTGATGCGCTGCATCGTGGGCACCCAGCTCATCACCGGCGGGCAGGTCACCGTACTGGGCAGCCCGGCCGGCTCCGCCGCGCTGCGCCACCGGGTCGGCTACATGCCCCAGCAGCCCACGATCTACGACGACCTGCGGGTGATCGACAACGTCCGCTACTTCGCGGCGCTGGCCGGCGTCGACGCCCACGCCGCAGACGACGCGGTCGAATCGGTGGATCTGCAGCGCCACCGTGGCGACTACTGCGCGAACCTCTCCGGCGGGCAGCGCGCCCGGGTTTCGCTGGCCTGCGCGCTGGTCGGACGGCCGGACCTGCTGGTGCTCGACGAGCCGACGATCGGCCTGGATCCGGTGCTGCGCGCTGAACTCTGGCAGCAGTTTGCGGTGCTGGCCCGGCGCGGCACCACGCTGCTGGTGTCCAGCCACGTGATGGACGAGGCCGAACACTGCGGCGATCTGCTGCTGATGCGCCAGGGCAGGCTGCTGGCGCGCACCTCACCCAGACGACTGCGAGAGGAGACCGGATGTACCTCGATGGAGGAAGCGTTCCTGTCCGTCATCCGGCGCACCACCGCGCCGCGAGCCGGCTGACCGGGCCGCGGCGGCTGCGGCCGTTCCTGGCCACCACGCAGCGGATCCTGCGGCAACTGGCCGGTGACCGCCGCAGCGTCGCGATGATCCTGCTGGTGCCCAGCCTGGTCATCACGCTGATGTACTTCATGTTCTCGGGCGCCCCGCACCCGCCCGGCATGCCGTCACCGTTCAACGCCGCATGCCTGATCCTGCTGGGCCTGTTCCCGTTGTTCCTGATGTTCGTCATCACCGCGATCACAATGCAGCGCGAACGCGCGTCGGGAACGCTGGAGCGCATCTTGACCACCCCGCTGGGCCGGCTCGATCTGCTCGCCGCCTACGGAACGGCGTTCTCGACCGCGGCGGCCGCCCAGGCCAGCCTGGCGTGCGTGGTCGCGTTCTGGCTGCTGGGCTTCGAGACCACGGGCAGCCCCGGCTGGGTGTTCATGATCGCGATCGTCAACGCGGTGCTCGGCGTCGGATTGGGTCTGCTGTGCAGTGCCTTCGCCCGCACCGAATTTCAGGCCGTGCAGTTCATTCCGGTGGTGATGGTGCCGCAGCTGCTGCTGGCCGGGATCATCGTGCCGCGCGCGGCGATGCCCGAATGGCTGCAGTGGATCAGCAACGCGTTGCCGGCCAGCTACGCCCTGGAAGCACTTCAGCAGGTAGGCACGCATCCGGGCCTGACCGGAGTCGCGGTGCGCGACATCATCATCGTGCTGGCGTTCGCGGTTGCCGCGCTGGCCCTGGCCGCCGCGACCCTGCGACGCCGGACGGCCTGATGTCCGCCGAGATGGCCAACCGGCGGCCGGGCCGGCCCTCCGGCGCCTCCGACACCCGGGACCGGATTCTGGCATCTGCTCGGGAGCTGTTTGCCCGCAATGGGTTTCAGAACACCTCGATTCGGTCGGTGGCCGCCGATGCGGGCGTCGACGCCGCGCTGGTGCACCACTACTACGGCACCAAACAGCAGCTGTTCGCCGCCGCGACCGAGCTGCCGATCGACCCGATGGTGGTTCTGGGGCCGTTGCGGGAAGCCCCCGTCGAACAGCTCGGCCGCACCTTGCCGGAGCTGCTGCTACCACTGTGGGACTCGCAGGCCGGTACCGGATTGATCGCGGCGATGCGCTCTATGCTCACCGGAACCGAAGTGCCACTGGCTCGTTCGTTCTTCCGCGACATCGTGGTCGCCGAATTGGCGCAGCGCATCGACAACCCGGCCGGAACCGGCGTGCTACGCGCCGAGTTCACCGCGAGCCAGCTGATGGGCATCGTGGTCGCCCGCTACGTCATCAGGCTCGAACCACTGGCCTCACTGCCGGCCGAGCAGGTCGTGGCGATGATCGCCCCGACCCTGCAGCGCTATCTCACCGGGGATCTGCCGGGCCCGCTTGGGCGATGAGCCGGGCATGCTCGTCGTCGCCGACGTCGGTGGCCTCGTCGACCAGCAGCACCGGAATGCCGTCCTCGATGCGGTAGGCGCGGCGCAGGCGCGGGTTGTAGAGCACCCGGTCGGCGGTGTCGCCCGAGCGCTCCACCAGCAGCAGCGGACCGCGGTCGGCAGGGCAGACCAGGATGGCCAGCAGATCTTCGTCGATGATCGGGCCAATCACTGGTGGCCCCCGGCCAATTCGGTACGCACCGCTGCGGTCAGCCGCTTGAACTGCCCGCTGGCGGCGTCGAAGTACCAGGTGTTGCGTCCGGCCTTGGGCAGCCCGGCGTCGCGCAGCGCACCCAGCGTCGGGCGGTAGACGCCGCTCAGCGGCAGCTCCGGCACGACGTGGACGAGGTCGGGTCCGGCGCCGACGGGCATCTCGGCCACCGCCTCGCTGAGATCCGCGGCGGTGATCGTGGCACCCGGCCGCACCGTCACCGCCGACACGACCACTTCCGCGCGACCCAACGACACCCGATACGTCACCGCCAGGTCCACACCGGTGACCGTGCCGAGCGCGTCGGTGATCAGCACCGGATAGGCCATTCCGCGGTCGGTGCGGACGTTCGAACCGCGCCCGCCGGCCAGCCAGTAGTCGCCGTCGGCGTCGCGCCGGAACAGGTATTCGGTGGAGATCCAGGTGTCTGCCGGCGCGAACACGCCACGCTTGACCGACGCCGACGGGTCGATCGGCCCACGCGGTTTGGCCAGCAGCACCCCCACCTCGTTGTTCTCGGCGATCTGCACGAATCCGCGTTCGTCTTCGAGGATCAGGTCGTGGTCGGGGTCGTAGGCGGCCAGTTCCACCTCCACCGCGCCGGGCAGCGGGCGGCCCTTGCTGCCGACCTTGACTCCGGAGACGTTCGCCAGCACCGCCTGGCCGTCGGTGGTGGCGAAGAACTCGACGACGTGGGCCGGCGCGAACGCATCGGTGACGCGGTGCCACAGGCCGGTGGGCATGCCTGAACCGATGAACAGCCGCACCGGATGATTACCCTGCAGCACGAAGCTCGGGTCGTCGATGACCTCGCGCAGCATCGCCCAGGTGTAGGACACCACGCTGACCCCGTACTGACGCACTTCGGCGACGAACCGGTCCGGGTGCAGTTCGCGGGACAGTGCGATGCGGGCCCCGCCGACCACGGCGCCGCCCAGGCTGACCAGCAGCCCGGACTCGTGGTGCAGCGGCGTCAGGCAGTACAGCGTGTCGTTGGGGCCCAGGGCGGCCGTCGAGGCGGTGCCGAACGCCGAGAGTGCCCAGCGGTAGTTGGTGATCTGTTTGGCCACCAACTCACCGGCCACCGTGCCGAAGGCGACGAACGCCAGGTCACGGGCGAATCCCGAGTTGGGCCGGTACCAGCCGGGCAGCTCAACAGCGTCCGGGTCGATCTGCTCCATGTCGACGACGTCGACGTCGGCGGGCAGGTCCAGGTCGCGCGTCTCGCCACCGCCGAGCACCAGCACCTGGCAGCCCAGTTCGCGGGCGGCTGCCAATGCGTTGTCGAGATTGACCGGGCCGGTGATGATCTCGGAGATGCCGCCCAGGCGCGCGGCCGCGACCAGATCCCCATCCGGCGGCATCAGCACCGCGACCGCCCCCAGTCGCGACAGCGCCGCGATCGCGACCATGGCGCTGGGCCGGGTGGCCATCAGCACTCCGACGTGGACGCCTTGGCGCACCCCGACGTCGATCAGCCCGCGGACGACGTTGTCGATACGCCTGTTGACCGCCTCGTAGGTGTGCACCCGCCCGTCGAACAGCAGGAACTCACCGTCGGGCGAATCGGCGGCCTGCTCATCGATGATGCGGCCCAGCGAAATTCGGGTGTGGTCGTTGATCTGCCCCAGCCGGGCCAGCCGGGGCAGGGTGCGCGCGGTCTCGACCGCCAGGGTGCGCACCGATTTCTGTGCCGCCGCCACCGCATCGGCGGCACCACGGGCCAGGGTCAGCGCGACGCCGGAGGCCTCCCCCAGCCCGTGCGCGATCCGCGACGTCATCGCGACGCCGCCCTTGGCTTGCTCGGCTGCCTGATCGGCCATCAGCGCCACCCCGGCCGGCTGTGCGCCCCGACCGGTCTGCCACAACACCCAGTCGGCGACAGTCGGCCAGGTCAGCTCGGCGGCTTTGGACCCGACCACCAGACCGAAGTGTCCGGCCCGCAACAGGTACTCGAAGACCTTGGCGTCAGGCGCGGCACGGCGGATACCGCGGACCGCCACCGGCTGCCCGATGTCGTCGACCTCGCCGACGAACGCCAGTACCGGACAGGTGATGTCGGTCAGCGTGACCAACTGGCCGTTGATCGCGAAACCGCCGGTCATCATCCGGTTGTGCGCGATGAACTGCTTGAGCAGCTCGGAGATCGCCGGACCCGACCAGGCGATCCAGCCCTCCGACTCCAGGAACCGCCGCTGCGCCTCACGCGGCAGCAGGGCCTCCCGGTCGTGCAACTGGCGCAGGAAGTCCATCCGTGCCTTCGCGGTCTTGAGCGGGTCCATCATCTGGAAGCCCACGCGCGCCTGCCAACCCGAGATGTCCAGCCGGTTGAAGACGTGGTCGGCCATGAAGCCCGCGACACCGGAGGCGAGGTTTGCCGGCAGGCCCATCGGCAGCGCGGCCAGGGTGTCCACCGGGGAACCGAACGTGATGATGCTGGCGATGCTCTTCGAATGCCGGTAGGCCCCCGCCTGATAGGCGAACATGCCGCCCTGGGAGTAGCCGGCCAGGTGCACATCGCGCCCGGTCGTCTCCGCGATGGTGTCGATCGACTGGCTGAGCCCGACGATGTGGTCGGCCAGATTGCGGCGCATCCCGCCCTCGACCTCGTCGGGTGAGCCGAAGTCGATCACCCAGGGGTCGAGGCCGGCCCGGTGCAGAATGCCGACCGCACCGTCCTCGCGGGTGACGTCCCACATGTTCGCCGACATCATCATCGGGTGCACCAGCAGCACCGGCGGCCCGGGCTGCGGCTGGCCGGGCCGGTTGTCGGGCGGGAAGTAGCGTCGCAGCTTGTACATCGGGGTGCTCTCGACGATCTGGAACGGCGAGGGCACGGTTCCGGTCTCCAGGCCGCCCCAGCGCAGCACCTCCAGGCCGTTCTGCGCGGTGGCCATGAGCCACTCGACCGGCCGGGTGATGGCCGACAAGTTCAGATCCACGCTGCTCCCCTACGTCGCGCCTGATCGTCAATGACGTGCACATTCTGGCACATCAGCGCCGTCCGTCCGGCTCGTTCAGCAAGCGCCGACGGGCAGGCAGTAGCGTTCTGGCAGTGGCACACCTGCTCGGAGCCGAGGCTCTTCACCTGCGGTACGCCACCGGTGTGGTGCTCGACTCGGTCACCCTCGGGGTGAACGACGGCGCGCGCATCGGCATCGTGGGCCGCAACGGCGACGGCAAATCTTCGCTGCTGCGGCTACTCGCCGGTGCCATGACACCGGATTCCGGCCGGGTCACCCGCCGTAGCGGTCTCCGGTTCGGGTTGCTCGACCAGGCCGACACTCTCGACCCCGCCCGCACCCTCGGTGCGACCTTGGTGGGCGAGGCGGCCGACCACGAGTGGGCGTCCGACCCACGGATTCGTGATGTGGTCGACGGACTGGTCTCCGATATCGCCTGGGATGCGCCCATCTCCGAGCTGTCCGGCGGGCAGCGCCGACGGGTACAGCTGGCCGCGTTGTTGATCGGCGAATGGGACGTGATCGGCCTCGACGAGCCCACCAACCACCTCGACGTGGAAGGGATCACCTGGCTGGCGGGTCACCTTCAGCAGCGCTGGGCCCGCAACTCCGGCGCCCTGCTGGTGGTCACCCACGACCGCTGGTTCCTCGACGAGGTGGCCACCACCACCTGGGAGGTGCACGACCGGATCGTGGAGCCGTTCCAGGGCGGCTACGCGGCCTATGTCCTGCAGCGGGTGGAGCGCGACCGGATGGCCGCGGCCAGTGAGGCCAGGCGGCAGAACGTGTTACGCAAGGAGCTGGCCTGGCTGCGTCGCGGCGCGCCGGCCCGCACCTCCAAGCCGAAGTTCCGCATCGAGGCGGCCAACGCGCTGATCGCCGATGTGCCGCCGCTGCGCAACGAGGTCGAGCTGGTGAAGCTGGCCACGGCTCGGCTGGGCAAGGACGTCATCGACCTGCTCGACGTTTCGGTCTCGTTCGATGGCCGGCCGGTGCTGCGTGACATCGAGTGGCGGATCGGCCCCGGTGAGCGCACCGGGATCGTCGGGGCCAACGGCGCCGGGAAGTCCACTCTGCTCGGGCTGATCGCCGGCACGGTGACGCCCGACTCCGGGCGGGTCAAGCGCGGCAAGACCGTCCGGCTGGGCATGCTCGATCAGCAGTCCGGGGAGCTGGCGACACTCGCCGAGGATCGGGTGGCCGACGTCCTGGGCCGATTGCGCAACGACTACCAGGTCGACGGCAAGGAGATGACGCCGGCGCAACTGCTGGAGCGGCTCGGGTTCGGCAGCGCGCAACTGTCGGCTCGGGTGGGTGAGCTCTCCGGCGGGCAGAAGCGGCGGCTGCAGTTGATGCTCACCCTGCTGGCCGAGCCGAATGTGCTGGTACTCGACGAGCCGACCAACGATGTCGACACCGACATGCTGACCGCCACCGAGGACCTGTTGGACTCCTGGCCGGGCACGCTGATCGTCGTCTCCCACGACCGGTATCTGCTGGAGCGGGTCACCGATCAGCAGTACGCGATTCTGGACGGCCGGCTGCGGCATCTGCCGGGCGGTGTCGATGAGTATCTGCGCCTGGCCGCTGACGCGCGCCGGGCGCCGGTGTCGCGGCCCGCTACCGGTTCCGGGCCGGCCGGTTCGTTGTCGGGAGCGGAATTGCGTGCCGCACAGAAGGATCTGACCGCCGTCGAGCGCCGGCTGGCGCGGCTGGCCGAACAAATCGATGCCAAGCATCACGAACTGGCCGGGTATGACCAGGCCGATCACGTGGGACTGGCGAAGCTCACCAGGGAGCTGCGTGCGCTGGAGGACGAGGTGAGCCAGCAGGAGGGCCGCTGGCTGGAGCTGTCGGAGATCGTCGAGTAGTGCGTCGTCCATGCGCCCCGGGGATAAGGCGCCGGAGGCATCACGCCATAGGGAGTAGTGATGTCGGTCCCCGGGGGCAAAATGGTGTGCCATGACATTGGTTACTGAGTTTCGGGATGACGACGCTGGCTACCTAGCCTGGCTTGTCGCCCATCCCCAGGGCTACGTGATCAACATCGCGCGTAGTTGCAACCCGTCTGATGCGCGCATCCACCATGCCGACTGTCCGACGATCAGTGGCTCCCCGGGCGGTGCGTGGACCGGACCGTACGTGAAGGAGTGCGCAACGCATCTGGCCCATCTCGAGCAATGGGCGATCGAGAAGGTAGGCCAGTCGATCCGTCCTTGCCGCCGCTGCCAGCCTGAATCCGCGGCGTTTCATGACGACCCGCATCCGAATCGATGCATGTGGGACGGCAATGCCGACCAGTCCTGTTCGGACTGGGACTCGCTGGTGGACTGGGCGGACTACCACGCAACCGGATGGGCCCGGTGGCAGGCCTGGCGGAAGCATCTTCTGCTAGGGCGTCCCATGGCCTCACGGGCCGACTCGATCGAGATGTATTGGAGTGGGTTCAACGGCCCCGGGGACGAAAGCTGGAAGCTGGCCTGTGCCGCTCGGGTCGTGAACGCCCTCCTCAATTTGAGTGCGAAATTCTCCTACCACCCCGAACTGCAGCATGCGCTGGACCGGCTCTCGCCGGAGCTGAGGCAAAGGTGGCGGGGTAGGGCTCCCGTCGCAGAAGCAATCTCCGTAGGGTCGCCTGATCGGGCGGTGTCGGCTCCGACGCCGCAGCGCCCGCCTGAGGTCCGCGGACCGTCCGAAGACACCGCGGTGGTCGAGGCGTGGGCCGACGACTATGTTCCCTACGGCCACCGAACCGCTCGGCTAGACGACCTTCGATACGAGATCCGCAATCGATGCCAACAACTCAAGCCAGCTCCTGATCAGGTGCTGCACGCCACGTTCTTCGGCCGCAAGCCGGCCAACGCCGACATCGAGAACCTCGCGCTTTACAACATCGACGAATCATTCAAACTTGCTGGCCGCAACGGAATTCGCTTCGAACACAGCGCCACGGTCCCGGCGTCGCCCCATCGTGTCGACTATCGCTTCGGATATCGGTACGCCCTGGCACCGCGGTCGGGAACCTTCGACCACTGGAATCGAAAGCGAACGCTCGCCTCGTTCGACTGGATCGAACTGGGAGCATCCACCGACGTTCCGACACTGGCGCGAGTCTGGCTGGCGCTGTCTCGTGCCCGCCTCCAGACGAAGTCGACAGGACCCGCAAGCGCGGTCGAGATACCCTTCGGCATCCGAGTCCAGGTTCGTCCGCCGCACGGACATCCGTGGATACTGGGCCGATTGACGAAGAGTTTGGTCGACGGCGTCATCTCCGCGTTCCAGGCGCACACTGACAGGGCGGTCCTGCCCGAAGTCATAGTGCGACTGGCCAAATCACTCTCGGTAGACCCTGAAGGGATACAGAAACACCTGCTCGATCAACGGCACGCCGTCCTCGGCACCACGCCGCGGCTGGTTTATCCCTACCGTGAGAACGTCAAGTGGGATCCCGCAGATCACTGGTGCTTCGCCGGAGAAGTGATTGCCGCCCCTGCACTCGATTCTCGCTGGGCCATCAAAGGTGAACTTATCGAGGTCACCCGCTGATCCGCTAAAGCCGACACCGCCCACAAGCGCATCGACTCGAGTTAGCTGTTTGGCTGACGAGTTGCCGCGTCAAAGAATCAGGGCGGGCTTGTGGTTTTTTATTACATCTCGACACATGTGGGTGTTGCCGGATCGGATAGCGCTGACGCTATCGCCGGCCCTGTGACTTCAGCGCCGCTCGAAATGCTGGTAGTCGACCGGCGATTTCCAATCTCCACCCCAGCGCCAGCCGGCGTCGGTGAAGACACGTACCGCCGGGTCACCGGGATGCAGCAGCCCGGGCTCGATCCGGTGGCGGTCCAGATAGACCTTGGCGTTCTTGGGCTCGAATCTGCCGTGATCCACCGACGGGTTCAGCAGCGGGTTGACGTCGACGGCCCGGCCGTAGGCGTGCCGCGCCCACGTGCCGGAACCGGGAATCCGCCGGCAGTTGAACGCCGAGGTGTTGTTGTCCTCCATCGACAGCTCGTCGTTGCCGCCCCGGTAGTTCTCGACCGATCGCATCTTCTCGATCGGGTAACCCAGCCGGTACAGCTGCTCGAATATCGCGATGACCTGCGGAACCAGCTCCTGATGCACGATCAGCTCGCCGCGGTGGGGTTCGGCGTCGAATCCGAGGTGGGTCACGGTGACGCGCCGCAGTTGCGCCGGGGTGACCGGGCAGCCGGGGCGCCAGGTCGCGCCGAGCTCGGCCGCCGTGACGGCGGCGACGGCGGCGGGGGCGGGAGCAGGTCGGGCCTCGGTGGAAGGCGGCGGCGCGGTTGGCTCGGTCGCCTGGGGCGCCCCCGTGCATTGCGGCAACAGCCCGCACACCGCGATCGCCGTCACGAGGCGCCACGGCCTCGGGTTGGTTCGGCGGCTGTTGATCCGCCCACGGTAGCGCAGCGCGAGATCGGTTAGCCGTTGACCCATCGCCGCTGCCGCGCGGCCCGTTCGCGCAGTCCGGCCAGCTGATCGGCGACGCGGGCCGGCGCAGTGCCACCGCGGGCGTCGCGGGATGCCACCGAGCCTTCGACGGTGAGCACCTCGCGCACCTGCGGGGTCAGGTCAGGACTGATGCCGGCCAGTTCGGCATCGGTGAGTTCGTCCAGGCCCACGCCGCGCTGCTCGGCGGCCTTCACCGCGGCGCCTGCCGCCTCGTGCGCGACCCGGAACGGGACGCCTTGCCGTACCAGCCATTCGGCGATGTCGGTGGCCAGCGTGTAGCCCGCGGGCGCCAGCGCGGCCATCCGCTCGGTGTCGAAGCCCAGGGTGCCGACCAGTCCGGCCGTCGCCGGCAGCAGCAGTTCCAGCTGGGCCGCGGAGTCGAACACCGGCTCCTTGTCCTCCTGCAGGTCCCGGTTGTAGGCCAGCGGCTGGGCTTTCAGCGTCGCCAGCAGGCCGGTCAGGTTGCCGATCAGCCGGCCGGACTTGCCGCGGGCCAACTCGGCGATGTCGGGATTCTTCTTCTGCGGCATGATCGAGCTGCCGGTCGACCAGGAGTCGTGCAGCACGGCGTAGCCGAATTCCGTTGAGCTCCACAGGATGATGTCTTCGGCCAACCGGGACAGGTCGACGCCGATCATCGCGAACACGAACGCGGCCTCGGCCGCGAAATCGCGGGAGGCGGTGGCGTCGATCGAGTTGTCCGCGGCGGCGGCGAAGCCGAGTTCGGCGGCGATGGCGTCGGGGTTCAGGCCCAGTGACGATCCGGCCAGCGCTCCCGACCCGTACGGCGACACCGCGGCCCGGGCGTCGAAGTCGACGATACGGTCCACGTCGCGCAGCAGCGGGTGGGCGTGGGCCAGCAGGTGGTGTGCCAGCAGCACCGGCTGCGCGGACTGCAGGTGCGTCTTGCCGGGCATGATGGCGCCCGGGTGGGCGGCGGCCTGGTGGGCCAGTGCGTCGACCACGTCGAGCACCCCGGCGGCGACACGACGGACCGCGTCGCGCAGCCACATCCGAAACAGCGTGGCCACCTGGTCATTTCGTGATCGTCCGGCACGCAGCCGGCCACCCAGATCGGCGCCGACCCGGTCGATCAGGCCGCGTTCGAGAGCTCCGTGGACATCTTCGTCGGTGACCAGCGGCCCGAAGCTGCCGTCGGCGACGTCTTCGCCGAGGCTGTCCAGGCCGGCCAGCAGCCCGTCGCGCTGGTCGTCGGTGAGCAGCCCGGCGCCGTGCAGCACCTTGGCGTGCGCCTTGGACGCGGCGACGTCGTAGGGCGCCAGCACCCAGTCGAAGTGGGTGGATTTGCTCAGCGCGGCCAGCGCCTCGGACGGGCCTTCGGCGAACCGCCCGCCCCACAGCGACCCCTCGTTGGTGCTCATAGGGTGGTCACGTCCGGCGCGAGCGTGCGCAAAACCGGGAATTTCCTCGGCATGTTGGCCGGGGACACGCACGCTCGCGGGAAAGCGGTCACGAGCCCAGGTCCCGGCGGGCGGAGATCTTCGAGCTCAACCCGTGGATCTCGACGAAGCCGCGGGCGGCGGTCTGGTCGAAGGTGTCGCCCTCGTCATAGGTGGCCAGGTTGAAGTCGTACAGCGACTCCGCACTGCGGCGGCCGTTGACCGCGATGTGGCCGCCGTGCAGCACCAGCCGCACCTCACCGGTCACGTGCTCCTGGGTGTGGGCGACGAAGGACTCCAGCGCGGACTTCAGCGGCGAGTACCACAGCCCGTCGTAGACCAGCTCGGCCCACTTCTGGTCGGTGTGCCGCTTGAACCGGCCCAGCTCGCGCTCCAGGGTGACGTGCTCGAGTTCGGTGTGGGCGCTGATCAGCACCATCGCACCGGGCGCCTCGTAGATCTCCCGGCTCTTGATGCCCACCAACCGGTCCTCGACCACGTCGAGCCGTCCTACGCCCTGGGCGCCGGCACGCCGGTTGAGCTCGACGATGGCCTCCAGCACGCTGACGGGCTTGCCGTCGACCGACACCGGAACCCCGCGCTCGAAGCCGATGATCACCTCATCGGGTGTGTTCCAGTTGACCGTCGGGTCCTCGGTGTAGTCGTAGACGTCCTTGGTCGGTGCGTTCCACAGGTGCTCCAGGAACCCGGTCTCCACCGCCCGGCCCCACACGTTCTGGTCGATCGAGAACGGCGAGCGTTTGGTGACGTTGATCGGGATGTCGTTCTGCTCGGCGAACGCGATGGCCTTCTCCCGGGTCCAGGCGTAGTCGCGGACCGGGGCCAGCACCTTGAGATCCGGTGCCAGCGAAGCGAATCCGACTTCGAAGCGGACCTGGTCGTTGCCCTTGCCGGTGCAGCCGTGCGCGACGGTGCCGCCACCGAACTCACGGGCGGCGGCCACCAGGTGCTTGACGATCAGCGGCCGGCTGATCGCCGACACCAGCGGGTAGCGGTCCATGTAGAGCGCATTGGACTGGATGGTGGGCAGGCAGTAGCCCTCGGCGAACTCGTCGCGGGCGTCGACCACGACGGCTTCCACGGCCCCGCAGTCCAGGGCCCGCTGGCGCACCAACTCCATGTCCTCGCCGCCCTGGCCGAGGTCGATGGCCACGGCGACGACTTCGCGCCCGGTCTCCTTGCCGATCCAACTGATCGCCACCGAGGTGTCCAGGCCACCGGAATACGCCAGGATGACGCGTTCGGACATCGAGTTCTCCTTGCTGTGTCTTTGTGAGTGCTACTGGGCTTACTGCAGGTCTTTGAGGGTGGCGGCGAGCTCGGCGCCGGTCATCGGCTCGCGCGCCGCCACGAAGATGGTGTCATCCCCGGCGATGGTGCCGACGACGTACGGTAGCGCGGCCCGGTCGATGGCACTGGCCAGGTAGTCCGCCGCACCCGGCGGGGTGCGCAACACGGCGAGGTTTCCGGTGGCGTCGGTGGACACCAGCAGCTCCCCCAGCAGCCGGCACAGCCGGTCGGTGCCGCCCGACACACCGCGCACCGGGCTGCCGTCCTCGGGCACCACATAGACCCCGGCTCCCCCGTCGACCCCACGCAACTTGACCGCACCGAGCTCCTCCAGGTCCCGCGACAGGGTGGCCTGGGTGACCTCGATGCCGTCGGCGGCCAGCAGCGCAGCCAGCTCGGTCTGGCTGCGTACCGACTCCGCGGACAGCACCTCCACGATGCGGGCTTGGCGGCTCACCCGGGTGACGGGGCTCTCCGGTCGGCTCATCGCGACCGTTCCAACAACCACACCAACAGCGCTTTCTGTGCATGCAGCCGGTTCTCGGCCTCGTCCCACACCGCGCTGCGCGGCCCGTCGATCACCGAGTCGGTGATCTCATCGCCGCGGTGCGCCGGAAGGCAGTGCAGCACCGTGACTTCCGGGTCGGCGAGGGCGACGAGCTCATCGTTGATCTGGTAGGGCCGAAACGGTGCGACCCGGTCCAGCCCGTCATCCTCCTGGCCCATCGAGGTCCAGGTGTCGGTGACCAGCACGTCGGCACCGGCGGCTGCCTTGGCCGCGTCGGTGGTGACGGTGACCGAGGCGCCGGTGTCGGTGGCCCGCCGCTGCGCGGCCGCGACCACGGCGGGGTCTGGGGTGAAACCGTCCGGGGCGGCAACGGTGACGTGCACACCGGCGGTGACGCCACCCAGCATCAGCGAATGCGCCATGTTGTTGGCGCCGTCACCGAGGTAGGTCAGCTTCAGGCCCTTGAGCGCGCCCTTGCGTTCGGCGATGGTCTGCAGGTCGGCCAGCACCTGACAGGGGTGGAAGTCATCGGAGAGCGCATTGACGATCGGCACCGTGGCGGTGGTGGCCATCGCGGTCAGCCGGTCCTGGGCGAAGGTGCGCCACACCACGGCGTCGACGTAGCGCGACAGCACCCGCCCGGTGTCCTCCAGGGTCTCGTCGCGGCCCAGCTGGGTGGACCGGCCGTCGACGACGACGGCGTGCCCGCCGAGTTGGGCGATGCCGATCTCGAAGGAGAACCGGGTGCGGGTGGAGTTCTTGTCGAAGATCACCGCGACGCCGCGCGGGCCCTCCAGCGGCCGTCGGCTGAACGGCGCGGCTTTGAGTTCGGCTGCCAGCGACAGGATTTCGGCCTGCTCGGCCGGGGTGACGTCGTCATCGCGCAGAAAGTGCCTAGGCATCTGCGGCCTCCCGCGCGGTGTCCAGCACGCCGGGCAGGGCGGCGAGGAATCCGTCGATCTGCTCTTCGGTGATGATCAGCGGCGGGGCCAGCCGGACCACGTCCGGTGCGGCCGCGTTGACCAGGAAGCCGGCGTCACGCGCGGCCAACTCGACGGCTTTGGCCGACGGCGCGGTCAGCACCACACCCTGTAGCAGGCCCTTGCCGCGCACGTGATCGACCAGCGGGTGGTGCAGTTCCTCGATGCCGTGGCTCAGTGACTTGCCGAGCATCCCGGCCCGGGCGATCAGATCGCCCTCGGCCAGCGCCCGCAGCACCGCCACCGCGGCCGCGGTGCAGACCGGGTTGCCGCCGAAGGTGCTGCCGTGGCTGCCCGGAGTCAACAGGTCACCGGCCGCCCCGACGGCCAGGCAGGCGCCGATCGGCAGGCCGCCGCCGAGCCCCTTGGCCAGCGTGACGATGTCCGGGGTGATGCCGTCGTGCTGATGGGCGTAGAACGCCCCGGTGCGCCCGACCCCGGTCTGCACCTCGTCGAACACCAGCAGTGCGCCGTGCGCGGCGGTGATCCCCCGGGCCTCGGCCAGATAACCCGCGGGCGGGACGACGACGCCGCCCTCCCCCATGATCGGTTCCAGGAAGACCGCCGCGGTGGTCGAATCGACCGCGTCGGCAAGCGCTGTGGTGTCCCCGTAGGGCACATGGGTGACATCGCCGGGCAGTGGCTCGAACGGCGCCCGCTTGTCGGGCTGGCCGGTCAACGCCAGCGAACCCATCGTCCGGCCGTGAAAAGCCCCTTGGGCCGCAACGATCTTCGTCTTGCCGGTGAGCCGACTCATCTTGAAGGCCACCTCGTTGGCCTCGGCTCCGGAGTTGCAGAAGAAGACCCGCGCCGGTGCCCCCAGGTGGTCGACGAGGCCTTCGGCCAACGCGATTCCCGGTTCGGTGGCGTACAGATTCGAGGTGTGCCCCAACGTGTTCAGCTGGGTGGTGACGGCCTCGATCACCGCCGGGTGCCGGTGGCCGAGCACGTTGACCGCGATGCCGCCCAGCAGATCGACGTAGCTCCTACCGGATTCGTCGGTCACCACCGCGCCATCGCCGCTGACCAGGGCCAGCGGCGGTGTGCCGTAGTTGTTCATCATCACCGCCGACCAGCGGTCCTGCAGGGTTGTCATGCGTCTACCACCTTGGTTCCGGTGCCGGCGTGGGTGAACAACTCGACCAGCACGCAGTGTTCGACCCGCCCGTCGATGATGTGGGCGCTGGGCACCCCGCCGCGCACGGCGCGCAGGCAGGCCTCGACTTTGGGGATCATCCCGGATTCCAGTTTCGGCAGCAGTTGCTCCAACGTCGCGGTGTCGATCTCGGTGACCAGCGAATCGGTGTCGGGCCAGTCGGTGTAGAGGCCGTCGACGTCGGTGAGCATCAGCAGCTTCTCGGCCTGCAACGCTTCGGCGAGTGCCGCCGCGGCGGTGTCGGCGTTGATGTTGTGCACCACACCGTCGATGTCGGGCGCCAGCGTGGACACCACCGGAATCCGCCCTGCGGCAATCAGATCCCGCACCGCGTCGGTGTTGACCAGGTCGACGTCGCCGACCAGCCCGATATCGGTGGCGACCCCGTCGACGGTGACGCTGCGCCGCACCGCGGTGAACAGCGCGGCGTCCTCCCCGGTGATCCCGACGGCATAGGGCCCGTGGGCGTTGATCAGCCCGACCAGTTCGCGGCCCACCTGGCCGAACAGCACCATGCGCGCGACGTCGAGCACTTCCGGTGTGGTGACCCGGAATCCGCCTTTGAAGTCACCTTCGATGCCGAGCCGTTTGAGCATGGCGCTGATCTGAGGGCCGCCGCCGTGCACCACCACCGGCTGGATGCCGCAGTTGCGCAGGAACGCCATGTCGGCAGCGAACGCGTGCTTGAGGGTGTCGTCGGTCATGGCGTTGCCGCCGTATTTGACGACGACGATCTTGCCGTGCAGCTGCTTGAGCCACGGCAGGGCTTCGGCCAGCACCCGGGCTTTGTCTTGCGTGGTGAGTTCGGTCATGAGCTATACGCGGAGTTCTCTTCGACGTAGGCGTGGGACAGGTCGGTGGTGCGCACCGTGGCGCACCCGTTGCCCTGGTTCAGCTCCACGGTGACGTGGACGTCGGGCCCGGACAGGTCGACTTCGCGGGCGCCCGGCATCGGCATGCCGGCACTGAACACCGGGAAGCCATTGAAGGACACCGTGATCCGATCCGGATCGATCACGAACGGCACCATCCCCACCGCTGCCAGCACCCGGCCCCAGTTCGGGTCGGAACCGAACAGCGCGGTCTTGACCAGACTGTCGCGGGCGATGCACCGGGCGGCCAGCAGCGCGTCGTCGTCGCCGCCGGCGCCGGTGACGGTGATGGTGACCCGCTTGGTGACGCCTTCGGCGTCGGCCTGCAGCTGGGCGCACAGGTCGTCGCAGGCGGCCAGCACCGCGGCGTCGAGATCATCCTGGCCGGGGGTGACCCCGCTGGCGCCCGAGGACAGCAGCAGCACCGTGTCGTTGGTGGAGCAGCTGCCGTCGATGTCGAGGCGGTCGAAGGTCAATGCGGCGGCGCGGCGCAGCGCCCGGTCCAGTGCGGCCGAGTCGGCCTTGGCGTCGGTGGTCAGCACCACCAGCATGGTGGCCAGCGACGGTGCCAGCATCCCGGCGCCTTTGGCCATTCCGCCCAGCGTCCAGTTGTCGTTGTGGTGCACCGCAACCTGTTTGGCCACCGTGTCGGTCGTCATGATGGCGCGGGCGGCTTCGTCGCCGCCGACCAGCCCGCCGGCCATCTCCTGCACCACCTCGGTGACCCCGGCCAGCAGTTTGTCCATCGGCAGCCGGTCACCGATCAGCCCGGTGGAGCAGACCGCCACTTCGCCGGCCCCGGTTTCGGTGCCCCAATGCGACAACGCGGCAGCGAGGGCTTCGGCGGTGGCGTGGGTGTCGGCGAAGCCGCCCGGACCGGTGCAGGCGTTGGCGCCACCGGAATTGAGGATGACCGCCCGCAGCCGGGCGCTTTTGAGCACCTGTTGGCTCCACAGCACCGGCGCCGCTTTGACCTGGTTGCTGGTGAACACCCCGGCGGCGGTGTAGTCCGGACCCTCGTTGAACACCAACGCCAGGTCCGGCGCCCCAGAGGCCTTGATACCGGCGGCGATTCCGGCCGCCCGGAAGCCTCCCGGCGCGGTGACACCCTGCTCGCGCAGCAGCCGGCTCACGGCGCCACTCCGACCACCGAGAGTCCTTCGGACTCCGGCCAACCCAGGGCCAGGTTCATCGCCTGCACCGCGGCGCCGCCGGTGCCCTTGACCAGGTTGTCGATCGCGACGATCGCGATGAACGTCGAGGCGTCCTCGTCCACGGCGACCGCCAGGTGCGCGGCGTTGCTGCCGATCACCGATCCGGTCTTGGGCAGCCGGCCCTGCGGCAGCAGATGCACGAACGGCTCGGCCTGGTAGGCCGTTTCGTAGGCGGCGCGCAGTTTGGGCAGCGGCGTGGTGGTTTTGGCGGTACAGGTGGCCAGGATGCCCCGCGACGCCGGGATCAGCACCGGGATGAAGGCGACGCTGACGTCGCGGTGGGTGACCGCCCGCAGGCCCTGACCGATCTCCGGGGTGTGCCGGTGGGTGCCGCCGATGTTGTAGGCCCGCGCCGATCCGATCACCTCCGAGCCGAGCAGGTCGACCTTGGCGGCCTTGCCGGCCCCGGAGGTACCGCTGACCGCGACCACCGTGACGTCCGGTTCGATCAGGCCGGCCGCGACCGCCGGGAACAGGGCCAGCAGTGCCGCGGTCGGGTAGCAGCCCGGTACCGCGATCCGCCGGGCGTCCTTGAGCTGGTCGCGCACCCCGGGCAGCTCCGGCAGCCCGTAGGGCCAGGTGCCGGCATGCGCCGAGCCGTAGAAGCGTTCCCAGTCGGTGGGGTCGCCCAGCCGGAAGTCCGCGCCGCAGTCCACCACCAGGGTGTCGTCGCTGAGCTGTTCGGCCAGCACCGCCGAATGTCCGTGCGGCAGGCCGAGAAACACCACGTCGTGGCCGGCCAGGATGTCGACCTCGGTCGGTTGGAGCACCCGGTCAGCCAGCGGCATCAGGTTGGGGTGCTGCTCGCCGATGGTGCTGCCGGCGTTGCCGGCGGCGGTCAGCGCCCCGATGCTCAGCCGGCCGTCGGCATAGGCGGGGTGTCCCAGCAGCAGCCGCAGGATCTCACCACCGGCGTACCCGCTGGCCCCGGCCACCGCCACCTTGATCGCTTTGGTCACTGCGCGATTCTGCATGATTATGCGTATCAACGCAAATTAATTACGGGTCTCTCCCGCGAGGCTGCGTGTTTGTCCGTCATCCTGCGGCGTGTCGCGTACAACCGTGCACGCTCGCCGAGGGCATCTGACCGTATCCGACGCTCAAGTCGACCCGGAATCGCGGTAGGCCTCCAAAAGACGCAGCCATACCTCGCTGATCGTCGGGAAGCACGGCACGGCATGCCAGAGCCGGCTGATGGGCACCTGGCCGGCGACGGCGACGGTGGCCGAGTGCAGCAATTCGGCGACGCCGGGGCCGACGAACGTGACGCCGAGCAGGTGCTCCTGGTCGGCGTCGACCACCATGCGCGCCCGTCCGGCGTAGCCGTCGGCGTGCAGCTTGGCCCCGGTCACGGCATCGCCGATCTCCACGTCGACCACCCGCACCCGGTGACCGGCCTGCTGCGCCTGCTCGGCGGAGAGCCCGACCGCGGCGGCTTCGGGGTCGGTGAAGAAAACCTGCGGCACCGCGTGGTGGTCGGCGGTGGCGGCATGCGTTCCCCAGGGCGCGGTGTCCAATGGTGTCCCGGTCGCCCGGGCGCCGATGGCGTCACCGGCGATGCGGGCCTGGTATTTGCCTTGGTGGGTCAGCAGCGCCCGGTGATTGGCGTCGCCGCACGCATACAGCCAGCCGTCGCCGACTGCGCTCACCCGGCAGGTGTCGTCGACGTCCAGCCAGTGCCCGGGAGTCAGGCCCACGGTGTCCAAACCGATGTCGTCGGTGAGCGGCGCGCGGCCCGTCGCGAACAGGATCTCGTCGACTTCGAGCTCGCCGCCATCGGTCAATTCCAGCCGCACCGGGCTGTGCGCGTCGGCGCGGTGCAGCGCGGCGACCGAGACACCGGTGCGCACGTCGACACCCGCGTCGGCCAGGCCGCGGGCGACATATTCCCCGACGAAGGACTCCATTTTCGGCAACAGTCCCGAACCGCGAACCAGCATGGTCACCGAGGCGCCCAAACCCTGCCAGGCGGTGGCCATTTCGACGCCCACTCCGCCGGCGCCGACGACCGCGAGCCGGTTGGGTACCGAGCTGGATCCGGTGGCTTCGCGATTGGTCCACGGCCGGGCCTCGGCAATGCCGGGAAGATCCGGCAGCGACGCGCGGGTACCGGTACAGATCACCACGGCATGCCGGGCGGTCAGTGTCACCGTCTCGCCGCCGGATGCGCTGACGCTCACCCGGCGCGGCCCGTCCAACCGGCCGTGGCCGCGCACCAGCGTCGCGCCGATCCCGGCGACCCAGTCCGCCTGCCCGGTGTCGTCCCAATCGCCCACGAACCCGTCACGGCGGCGGAACACCTCGCCGGCGTCGATCGTGCCGTTGAGCGCCTGGCGTGCCCCGGCAATGCGGCGGACATCGTCGATTGCGAGCACCGGCCGCAGCAGGGCCTTGCTGGGAACGCAAGCCCAGTAGGAACATTCGCCGCCGATGAGTTCGCGTTCGACGATCGCCACGCTTAGCCCGGCGGCGCGGGCGCGGTCGGCGACGTTCTCCCCGACCGGGCCGGCTCCGAGCACGACGACATCATGTAGGACACCGTCATAGATTTCGGTCATCAGGGCGAATCCTCTCGAAGCTGTTTGGCGAGAAAGGTGGATCCATCCCAGCACGGTCGGCCGGGGTGCGCCACAGTGAGCGGGCGCCTTCGTCCCCGCACGCGCGTGGATGCCACCCACCTGACCAGCCAAGATACAGAATGTAAGCGGTATTCACTTGCGTAATCGACTATGATATGAACCATGGGAACCTTAACGATCCGCACTGATAGCGAGGTGGAACGGGCGTTGGTCGCGCTGACCAGCGAGGGTCGGTCGCGATCGGAAGCCGCTCGCGCGGCGATCCTGGATGCCGAACGCGCCCGCCGACGGGAACGTATGCGTGCCGAAGCCGAGGAACTGCGCAACGACCCCGACGATGTCGCCGCCTCGCGCGAACTGGCGGCCGAGATAGACGCCCTCCGTGCGTGGTGACGTGTACCGCCTGCGGGCACCCAAGGATTCGCGCGGCCACGAACAGTCCGGGTCGCGTTACGCGGTCGTGCTGCAGTCCGACGATCTTCCGCTGTCGACCTGGATCGTCGCGCTGACCTCGACCGGCCGGCGCGCGGCCTCGTTCCGCCCAGAGATCGAGATCAGCGGCGGCACAACCCGTGTCCTGGTCGAACAACTCACCGTGGTCGATCCGCAGCAACGCCTCGGCGAGTTCGTCGGCCGGTTGAGCACCAGCGAGTTACAGGACGTCGACATCGCCCTGCGCTCGGTACTGGCACTGGACTGAGGAAGCCGACCGTTGGCCGAAGGTTAAGCGCGCAGCGTCGCGCCGACGCGCTCGCCGGCGCAGGCCACCGCCGCATCCCGAGCCGCGCTGGCCTCGTCCTCGGTCAGGGTGCGATCCGCGGCACGGAAGCGCAACGCGAACGCCAGCGACTTGCGGCCGTCGCCGACCTGCGGGCCGGTGTAGACGTCGAACAGGGCGATGTGCTCCAGCAGTTCGCCGGCACCGTCGCGCACCGCGTCGGCCACCGACTGGGCGGTCACCTTGGCATCGACCACCAGCGCGACGTCCTGGAACACCGCCGGGAACGGCGACACCCGTGGCGCGGGCAGCGTCGACGCCAGCGGGATGGCGTCCAGGTTCAACTCGACCGCGCAGGTGCCCTTGGGCAGCCCGGCGCGTTCGATGACGGCCGGATGCAGCTGCCCGGCGTGGCCGATCACGGTCTCACCGATCAGCACCTCGGCGCAGCGGCCCGGATGCCACGGCAGGTACGCCCCGGCCCGCAGGGTGACCTCGGCGCCGCCGGCGCGCGCGATCACCCGCGCGGCCTCGATGGCGTCGGCGGCCTCGACGGGCCGGCCGGGACCCCACGGGCCGCGGGGTTCGGCCAGGCCGGTCAGCGCCACCGCGATGTGCTGCGGCTGACGCGGCAGGGCGGCGTCGATACCGGCGATCTGGGCGTCGGTGGGCCGACGATCCACCGCGACGACGTCGGTGCTGCGGGCCGGTCCGCTTGATTGCACCACCTGGGCGATGGTGAACAGGGCGACATCGTTGATGCCACGGGACACGTTGCGCCCCAACGCTTCCAGCAGCGCGGGCAGCAGTGTGCTGGCCAGCTGCGGCCGGTCGGCTTCCAGCGGGTTGAGCACCGAGACGGTGGCGCGGCGCGGGTCGTCGTCGGGAAGCCCCCAGTCGTCGAATACGTCGGCGGGCAGGAACGGGGTGGGCAGCACCTCGACGTAGCCGGCCAGCGCCAGCGACTTGCCGATCGCGCGGCGGCGTCGCTGGGTGTCGGTGAGGCCGCGCCCGGCCGGTGCCGCGGGCAGCACCGACGGGATGGACTCCAGTCCTTCCAGCCGCAGCACCTCCTCGACCAGGTCGGCGGGCTGGCGCAGGTCCGGGCGCCAGCTCGGCGGGGTGACGGTCAAGATCGAACCGGGGGCCACCGTGCAGCCGATCTGGGTCAGTCGCCGGGCGGTGGTGCCCTCGGGGTAGCTCACCCCGGCGGTGCGATCCGGCAGGTCGGCGGCGATCTCGATCGGCTGAGGGTTCCAGTCCGCGACGGGCGGCTCACCGCGCCAGTCGGTCAGGCCCGGTTCGACGACTCCCCCGGCGATCTCGGCCAGTAGGGTGGCGCAGCGATCCAGCACAGCCACCGAGATGGCCGGGTCGACGGAGCGTTCGTAGCGTCGCGCCGCCTCGCTGGGCAGGTGCAGGCGCCGCGCCGTGCGTGACACCGCCGCGGGATCCCAGATCGCGGCCTCCAGCAGTACATCGGTTGAGTCGGCGCGCATTTCGGTGCTGCCCGAGCCCATCACGCCGCCGATGGCGGCGGTGGCGACGTCGTCGACGATCAGTACATCGGCCGGGTCCAGTGTGCGTTCGATGTCATCGAGGGTGGTGACGGTCTCGCCGGGCTCGGCGAAGCGCACGTCGAACCCGCCGGTGATCCGGGCCCGGTCGTGGGCGTGCATCGGGTGGCCGAGTTCGACCATCACGTAGTTGGTGGCGTCGACGGCCGGGGAGATCGCCCGGATGCCGCACAGCAGCAGGCGACGCTGCAGCCACCAGGGCGACACCGCCGCCGGGTCGATCCCGGCGACGCCGCGCAGCGCGAAGCGGCGCACCCCGGTGCCCGGTTGCACGCTCAGCGGCCACGCCTCGCCCTCGGCGGGCAGCGCCGGTACGGCTGCGGGATCGGTGTAGTCCAGGTCCAGCGCACACGCCAGATCGCGTGCCAGCCCGCGCACCGACATGCAGTAGCCGCGGTCGGGGGTGATGGCCAGCTCGTACACCACGTCGTCCAGCCCCAGCACCGCCGCGGCGTCGGCACCGGGTTCGGCGGTGCCCGCCGGCAGCACCAGGATGCCGGAATGGTCTGTGCTCATCCGTATTTCGGCCAGCGAGCAGATCATCCCGTCGGAGGTGCGGCCGTAGGTCTTGCGGGTGGCGATGGCGAAGTCGCCGGGCAGCACCGCGCCGGGAAGCGCCACGGCCACCAGGTCACCGACCACGAAATTGGTGGCGCCGCAAACGATCTCACGCGGCTCGGGCTCGCCGACGTCGACACGGCAGGCCCGGATCGGTTTCTTGAATTCGGTGAGTTCCTCGATCTCGGCAACCCGGCCGACCTTGAACGGCCCGGTGACCGGCCCCAGGGTGTGCACGTCCTCGACCTCGTGGCCGACCCGCAGCAGCGCCTGTTCCAGTTCGTCAGCGGTGATGTCAAACCCGGGCGCGCCCGCGGCCAGGGCCTCGCGCAGCCAGCTGTAGGGAATGCGCATCAGGCACCCACCCCGAACGGCAGGGAGAACCGGACGTCACCCTCGACCATGTCGCGCATGTCGGGAATGCCGTTGCGGAACTGCAGAGTTCGCTCCAATCCCATGCCGAATGCGAAGCCGGAGTACTCGCCCGGGTCGATGCCCACGGCGCGCAGCACGTTGGGGTGCACCATTCCGCAGCCGCCCCATTCGACCCAGCCGGGCCCGCCCTTCTTTCCTTCGAACCAGATGTCGACCTCGGCGGACGGTTCGGTGAACGGGAAGAAGTGCGGCCGGATGCGGGTCTTCGCGGCCGGCCCGAACTCGGCTTGTGCGAACGCATCCAGCGTGCCGCGCAGGTGCGCCATGGTCAGCCCGCGATCCACCGCCAGGCCCTCGACCTGGTGGAACACCGGGGTGTGGGTGGCGTCGAGTTCGTCGGTGCGGAAGGTGCGGCCGATCGAGACGACGTAGACCGGCAGGTCGCGGGCCAGCAGGGCGCGGATCTGCACCGGGGAGGTGTGGGTGCGCAGCAGTTGTCGCGAGCCGGGCGGGGCGATGTGGAAGGTGTCCTGATCGCTGCGCGCCGGGTGATCGACGGGGAAGTTCAGCGCGTCGAAGTTGAAGTGCTCGGCTTCGACCTCGGGGCCTTCGACCAGCTCCCAGCCCATCGCCACGAAGGTATCGGCGACGTGTTCGGCCAGCATGGTGATGGGGTGCCGGGCACCGGCGGGCCGGCGCGCCGACGGCAGCGTGACGTCGATGCTCTCGGCGGCCAGCACCGCGGCGTCGCGTGCGGCGCGCAGGGCCGCCAGCCGCTCGTCATAGGCGCGCTGGGCGTCGGTGCGGGCGGCGTTGACACGGCGGCCGGCATCGGCGCGGTCGGCCTTGTCCAGTTTGGCCAGCGCCTGGCGGGCCAGGGCCAGCGGCGCCCGGTCCCCCAGGTGCTCGGTTTTGGCGTGGGCCAGCGCGTCCAGATCGGCGGCGGCGTCAAAGGCGCGCTGCGCGGCGTCGGCCGCCGCGGTCAGGGTTTCGTCCGATGCCACCGACGGATCGACGGGTTGATCAGCCACGCGGCGAGGTTCTCCTTGCTGGCTCAGGCGGTACACGGCACCGGTGTGACGCAAGTGCTGATCATAATTGATCAGGGACGCCCGACTTGATGAGCGTTTGGCCGTCCCTGCCCGGTTACGCCCGCAGGTCGGGCCCGTCCGCCTGATTTTCCCAGCTGCCCGGCACCAGCGGCACGGTCGGGCCGCCCCCGAAAGAATCCCCGGCCAGGATGGCCAGCCCCGCGGCGCGCACTGCGGCATCGGTGGGCGCGGTGCCTGTGAAGCCGATTGTTCCGGCTCCCCGATGCGATGCGCTCGCCGAGGCGGCCCGCCCCCGGTCCGCCGCGGCACCCCAGTCCGGCTCGACCTGGACATTCATCTCCATGTATTCATCGCCGTATCCGCGCATCTGCGGCCGACGGCGTCGACGCTCCGGTCGCTTGGCCCGAGCGGCCGCCGCGACCGACGGAGCTGCGGCGGCGTCGGGCTTCGGCGCCGTTCTCCGTGCCTCGGCACTGCTGCTCATGCTCGATCCGGGTCCGATGCCGGGACCGCCCACCAACCAGGGCGACGCCAGGGCAGCCGGCGCCGGGTTCGGTGGCGCCGGGGGCGGCGGTGGAGGTGGTGACGGCGGCGGTGGGGCGGCGGGAGGGGCCGCAGGGGCCGCCGCCGCGCTGGGGGGCGGAAGCGGGGCGACACCCAAGGCAGGGGCGGGCGCGGCGAGCGGCTGGGGGGCGGGTGTGACCGGAATCGGCGGTGCGGCGGCCGGTACCGGCGGGGCCAGGCCGGCCAGCCCGGAGAGCCCGGCGAAGCCGCCCAACGCTGCGCTGCCGGCGGCGGGGGCGGCGGCCCCCAGAAGCGAACTCACCGCCGGGAGTTGGACCAGCTGGATGACATCGGCTATTCGGTGGGTGATGAGTTGGACGCCCAAGAGCAGCGTCACCGCCAATAATTGTGCGGGATTGTTTGCCGCAGCTTGGTAATCCGGAAGATATGAGGATCCGACGACCATATTGTTGAAGATCAGCTCAATTTGGTCCCATACGGTGGTACCGGGTGGAGCCGGCGGCGGGTTGAAATCTCCTTGTGGGAATATCAGCTGCCAAAAGGAATCGGCGCCATTGTCTTGGTAAATATTTCCCGGGATCAAATCCTTGAACAATTGCGCCAGTGGATCGTCGGGGACCTGCCCGTTGTGGCTCGGCGGCGGTGGTGGCGGATGGTTCGAATTGCCCGGGTCGGATGCGGCAGCGGTGTGCATGATCGCGGGTGCAGGCGTCGTCTGCGGCGCTGCGGCCACCGCCGTGGTCGACACCGTCTGGTATGCGCTCATCGTGGTGGCCGCCTGAATCCACATCCGCACATAATCGGCTTCGTTCACGGCGATCGGAATGGCGTTGATCCCGAAGAAATTCGTTGCCAGCAACACTGTGTGAGTGGCGTGGTTGGCGGCCAGTTCGGCCAATGTCGGCATGGCTGCCAGCGCAGCGGCGTAAGCGGCAGCCGCGGCCTCATGCAGGCCGGCCATCCCGACGCTGTCCGTACTGGCCTGCAACAACCACGCCAGGTAGGGGACGTGGGCAGCCACATACTGCTCGGCACCGACCCCCTGCCACAACCCGGCCTGTACCACTCCCAACAACCCACAGAGTTCCTCGGCGGCCGCGGTGTATTCCGCACCGAGCGAACTCCACGCGGCCGCCGCGGCGAGTAACGGTCCCGGTCCCGGCCCGCTGCTCAGCAACGCCGAATGCACTTCCGGCGGCGCGGCCATCCAGACCGGCGCGGTCATGACCAGCCGCAGCCAATCAGCGCATCGCAGTGTCCCGGAGGCAAACTAATGACAGCTACTCCTGTCTCCGTCGAATCCTCGTGAAGACTGTCCCGACGATAAAACAGCGCGTCGCCTGATGCAGGCGATTCGCAAGAAGAACATTGCAAATGATTCGCAGGTGAACAGAACACCGCCGCAATCGCCATCGCCGCGCAGCGAATGCGCCTACGCTGTTGGCATTGGCTTCACCCCGTGATCGAAGGTGATCGAGACGTGCGTTGAACGGTGTATCGATCGGACCGGCGAGCATGTCGAGCTATCCGGTTCAGCGATGTTCAACGTCGCGTGGCGGTTGGCATGACACCGTCACTGATGCTGCGATCCGCCCCCAAATCCGGGCAGGTTCGGCGGCGGTTCACCGTGACCGGTGTGGTTCAGGGGGTCGGCTTCCGTCCGTTCGTCCATCGGATCGCGACCGAACTGGGCCTGACCGGGTTCGTCGGTAACGATTCCGGCGCGGTCTTCCTCGAGGTGCAGGGACCGGCCGCCGCCGTCGACGAATTCGGCCGCCGGTTACCGGCACAGGCTCCGCCGCTGGCGCGGATCAGCGCCATATCCGCGGTCGACACCGCGGCCGACGCCGCGGGCGGGTCCGGCTTCCGGATCGTGGAAAGCCAGACGGTGGCCGGTGCCACCACGCCGATCCCGCCGGATATCGCGGTGTGCCACGACTGTGTCACCGAGCTGTTCGACGACCATGACCGGCGCTACCGCCACCCGTTCGTGACCTGTACCAACTGCGGACCGCGGTTCACCATCATCGAGGCGCTGCCCTACGATCGGCCGGCCACCACGATGGCGGGCTTCGACATGTGCGACCGGTGCGCCGCCGAATACCACGATCCGACCGACCGTCGGTTCCACGCCCAGCCGATCGCCTGCCCGGACTGTGGGCCGTCGCTGTGGTTTCGGTGCGGCACCCAGCGGGTGCAAGGATCCGATGCCGCCCTGGCCGCGACCCAGCGGGCGCTGGCCACCGCTGCCATCGTCGCGATCAAGGGCATCGGTGGCTATCACCTGGCCTGCCTGGCCGACGACGAAGCGGCCGTCACCGCGTTGCGCACCCGCAAGGCCCGCGGTGGCAAACCGTTCGCCGTGCTGGTGCGGGACATAGCGGTCGCACGTCGATACGCCCGCATCGACGACCACGAGGCCGCAGTGCTGTCGAGCGCGGCCCGCCCGATCGTGCTGCTGCGCCGGCGTGAAGACGCGCCGGTCGCCGACGCCGTCGCGCCGGGCAGCCCATTGATCGGACTGATGCTGCCCTACACACCGGTACATCATCTGCTCCTCGCCCCGGCCCCGGGGGGCCGCGAGCCGGTGCCGGATGCGCTGGTGCTGACCAGCGCCAACCATTCCGACGAGCCGATCTGCTTCACCGAAGACGATGCGGCACAGCGACTCTCCGGGCCTTCTGGCCTCTGCGATGCGGTACTCGACCACAACCGCCCCATCCACGTGCCGTGCGACGACTCGGTGGTCCGCGTCGTCGACGGTCAGGAGCTGCCGATCCGCCGATCCCGCGGTTACGCACCGCTGCCGGTCGACCTCGGCCGCGACGGCCCGGCGGTGTTGGCCGTCGGCGGCGAACTGAAGAACACCTTCTGCCTCACCGACGGCCCGCTGGCCTACCTGTCCGGGCATATCGGCGACATGGCCAGTTACCAGACGCTGTGCGCGTTCGAGCACGCCGTCGGCCAGCTCAGCCAGATCCGCGGGCAGCCGGTGCGATTGGCCGCCGACCTGCATCCGGGATATCAGACCCGAAACTGGGCTGAACGCCACGTCGGCGACCGTCCACTGGATCTGGTCCAGCACCACCATGCGCATGTCGTCTCACTGCTGGCCGAACATGACCGGATCGGCGAACCGATCATCGGGGTTGCGTTCGACGGCACCGGCTACGGCAGCGACGGCACCATCTGGGGCGGGGAGATCCTGGCCGTCGGGCCCGACAACCACCGATTCACCCGGGTCGGGCACCTGCGCCCGGTACCCCTGCCGGGTGGTGACGCAGCGGTGCGCAATCCGTGGCGGATGGCGCTGTCACAGCTGTGGACGGCCGGCATCGAATGGACGCCGGATCTGCCTCCCGTGGCCGCCGCCGGCATCGCCGAGTTGCGCGTCACGCGTTCGCAATTGGACAGCGGAGTGGGCTGCGTGGCGTGTTCGAGCATGGGCCGGTTGTTCGACGCGGTCGCCTCCCTGCTCGGGGTGCGGCACCGGATCGACTACGAGGGTCAGGCCGCCATCGAACTGGAGGTGCTGGCCGAACCGGCTGTGACCGCAGTGACCGACGCCGGGCGGCTACGACTGGATGTCGACGATGACGGCGTGATCGACCCGGTGGGCATGATCCGCGCGCTGGTGGCCGGGCTGCGCGGCGGGGTGAGCCCGGCAGTGCTGGCGGCGGGGTTTCACCAGGCGGTCGCCACCGCGGTCGCCGAGGTGGTCACCCGGGCCGCCGGCACGGTGCGGCTGACGGGCCTCACCGGCGGGGTGTTCCAGAACGTGCTGCTGCTGGGACTGTGTCGGCAACGACTGCAGCAGGCCGGTTTTGAGGTGTTGACCCACCGGACCGTCCCGCCCAACGACGGGGGGCTGGCACTCGGGCAGGCGACGGTCTCGGTGCTGCGGGCGCTGGACTCGCAGACCGGCTCGGTTCGGCAGGAGGGCTAGATGACTACCACCACACTCGACCAGGGTCTGGGCGCGGACATGGCGGCCGACTTGGCCGCCGCTTCGTTCGCCCTGGCCAAGCGGTTCGCGGCCGGCGCCACCATGTGGTCGATGGCGCCGACCTGGGAACCGCACGCCCTGCACATCGCGGTCGAGTTCGTGCATCCGGTGATCATGGGCAAACGTGCGTTACCGGCGGTGGCGCTGACCGGATCCGAGCTGGTGGACCAGGTACGGGTATCGGTCCGGCCCGGCGACATCGTCATCGCGGTCAGCGGAGCCGACAACGCCGAGGTGAGGTCGGTGATGCGCCGCAGCCCGGCCTGGGGCGTCACCACCGTCTGGATCGGCAGCGGCCAGCGGCCGCCGGACGGCGCTGCCGATCATGTGCTGTGGCTGGATGATCCGGACCCACGAGTGCCGGCGCGGGGCGGTTTCGTGCTGTTCTACCACCTGCTGTGGGAGCTGACCCACGTCTGTTTCGAACATCCCGGCCTGTTGAAACCCGACGCCGAATGTCAAGACGACGTCTGCATCACCTGCAGTGACGAGGGACGTCTGGGCGAGGTGCTGACCGAACCGAGCGGGGGCACCGCGACGGTGCGCACCGCCCGCGGCACGGAAACCGTCGTGACCACGGTGGTCGGCCGGGTAGCCGTCGGCGAACTGCTGCTGATTCATGCCGGGACCGCGATCAGCAAAGTGAAGGAGGAGCGTTCGTGAGCGAAGAATCGTCCGGCGGTGCTGACGCACAGGTAGAAGAGACCAACTTCCTGTATCCGTTCATCGACGCCGAAGAACACGACCCCAAACCGTTGCTGGCCGACCTTGCCGCGTCGGCGCAGGAGAAGGCGGCCGAGAGCCTGGCGTTGCGTAAGTCCACCCTGCAGGCCAACACCGCACTGCTGGCGACCGTCGCCGGTGAGCTGGCTCGCCGGTTTGCCGCGGGCGGACGAATGTTCACCTTCGGCAACGGTGGAAGCTCCACCGACGCGACGACCCTGGCGACACTGTTCGCCCGGCCGCCGATCGGCAGACCGTTGCCGGCCCGGACATTGACCGCCGATTCGTCGGTCCTGACCGCGCTGAGCAACGACGTCGGATACGAGCTGGTGTTCTCCCGCCAGTTGATCGCCCACGCCAGGACCGGAGACATCGCAATCGCGTTGTCCACCAGCGGCAGCTCCCCGAATCTGATCACGGCACTGAGGGAGGCGCATGGTCGGGGTCTGTACACGGTTGGCTTCTCCGGCTACTCCGGAGGTGCGTTCGCCGACGACCCCAACGTCGACGCCTGCTTCACGGTTCGCTCACAAAGCGTGCACCGGATTCAGGAGTCGCAGGCAAACCTCGGCTTCTACCTGTGGTTATCGGTCGATGAACAGCTGCGCGAACAGGAGACGATGGCGTCGTGAGTAATTCAGTCAGCGAATACCGTTCGAGTGGGCCGAAGTTCGCCGAGAGTGACGTGATCGAGCGGATCGAGTCCTATCGCAAGCGCCGTCCACGACTGATCGACGAACACATCACGATGGCGCACGGCGCAGGCGGAAAAGCCTCGGCCGCGCTCCTCGACGCCGTCTTCGTGGAGGCGTTCCGCAATCCGCTGCTGGAATCGCTGGGTGACGGGGCGGTACTGACACTGCCCAGCGGCGAACGGCTGGTGATGTCCACCGACTCGTTCGTGGTGCAGCCCAGACGCTTTCCGGGCGGCTCGATCGGCGGGCTTGCCGTGCACGGTACCGCCAACGATCTTGCGGTGACCGGTGCGGTGCCGCAATGGATCGCAGCGGCATTCGTGATCGAGGAAGGTTTTTCCATCGCCGAATTGAAGGAGATCGTCGCCGACATGGCTGCCGCGGCGGCGGCGACGGGCGTGCAGATCGTCACCGGGGACACCAAGGTGGTGCCCAAAGGCGCGGCCGATGGTCTGTTCATCACCACCACCGGGGCGGGTGTCATTCCGGTCGGCCGACAGCTGTCGGCGGAGTCGGTGCGCGTCGGCGACAAGGTGTTGATGTCGGGGACGATGGGCGATCACGGGATGGCGGTGATGCTGGCGCGCGGCGATCTCGCCATCGAAGCCGACATCCACTCCGACACCGCGTCGGTCAGCGCCCTGGTGGAGTTGCTGTTGGGGGCCGCGCCGTCCACCCGATGGCTGCGCGACCCGACCCGCGGTGGGGTGGCCACCGTCTGCAACGAGCTGGCCCAATCCTGCGGCCTGGCAGTGCTCTTGGAGGAAAGTCGGATGCCGGTGCGTCCGATGGTCAAGGGCGCCTGCGAACTGCTCGGCATCGATCCGCTCTATGTCGCCAATGAGGGCAAGTTCGTCGCGGTCGTCGCACCCGAAGAGGCCGAGGCCGGGCTGGCCGCGCTGCGGTCGCATCCGCTGGGTGTCGACGCCGCCGAGATCGGGCAGGTGATAGCGGAGCCCGCCGAGAGCGTCGTGGTGCGGACCGCGTTCGGCGGATCGCGGATGGTCGACATGTTGGTCGGCGATCCGCTGCCCAGGATCTGCTGAGGAATTCAGGTCGATACCGGGCTTTGGCTCAGAGAAGGAGACGACGGAGAATGTGTCTTGGAGTTCCGGGGCGGATCGTGGAAATCACCGATGCCGCTAACCATTTGGCCAAGGTGGATGTCAGTGGAGTGCAGCGCGCCATCAGCGTGCGCCTCTTAGAAGACATGCCGCAAGTCGACGAATGGGTGTTGGTTCACGTCGGATTCGCGATGTCGCGGATCGACGAGACCGAGGCGATGCTCACGCTCGCCGCCATGCAGAAGCTCGGCGAGTTCTATGACAGCGAGATGGAGGCGTTCGACACCACCGCGATCGTTTAGCCAGACGACTCGGCTCCAATCAGGAAGGCACAGATATGGATTTCGTCGAAGATTTCCGTGACCCGGCGGCGGCCCGCAAGCTGCTGGGTGCGATCAACCGGTTGGCCGCTGCCGGCGACGGCGGCCAGTACTTCAAGTTCATGGAGATCTGCGGCGGGCATACCCACACCATCTACCGCCACGGCATCGAGCACCTGCTGCCGGACAACGTCGAGCTGGTCCACGGGCCGGGGTGTCCGGTCTGTGTGATCCCGATGGGGCGTATCGACGACGCGATGTGGCTCGCCGGCCAACCGGACGTGATCTTCACCTGCTTCGGCGACATGATGCGGGTCCCGGGATCCGACGGGAGCCTGCTCGACGCCAAGGCGCGCGGCGCCGACGTGCGCTTCGTCTACTCACCGCTGGATGCCCTCAAGATTGCGGTCGACAACCCGGACAAGCATGTGGTGTTCTTCGGCATCGGCTTCGAGACCACCGCGCCGTCCACCGCGGTGACGTTGGTCCGCGCCCGGGAGTTGGGCCTGTCCAATTTCAGTGTGTTCTGCAACCACGTGATGATCATTCCGCCGATCAAGGCCATCCTGGAATCACCGGACCTGAGGCTGGCCGGCTTCATCGGACCGGGACACACGTCGACGGTCGTCGGGATCCGGCCCTACCGGTTCGTGTCCGAGGTGTACAAGACTCCGCTCGTGGTGGCCGGATTCGAGCCGCTGGACCTGATCGCCTCGGTCGCGATGCTGCTGAGGCAGATTCGGGAAGGTCGCTGTGAGGTGGAGAACCAATACTCCCGCGTCGTGCCCGATCGCGGCAACCCGGCGGCATTGACGTTGATGGCCAACGTGTTCGAGCTGCGTCCACACTTCGAATGGCGTGGCCTGGGCTTCATTTCGCAGAGCGCGCTGAAGATCAACGCCAACTTCGCGGAGTTCGATGCCGAACTGCTCTTCGACATGCCCGGCGTTCGAGTTGCCGACCCGAAGTCCTGCCAGTGCGGCGAAGTGCTCAAGGGCGTGCTCAAGCCGTGGGAGTGCAAGGTTTTCGGCACCGCGTGCACCCCGGAAACCCCGATCGGGACGTGCATGGTCTCACCCGAGGGGGCGTGTGCGGCCTACTACAACTTCGGCCGGATGCACCGCGATGCGGTCAAGCTCGCTGAGCAGCCCGCGCCGGTGTGACGGTTGGAGCCGTCGGCATTGAACAATCCGGACACCCGGGGGGTCGAGCTGTTCGCGCGCTACGCCTATGCGCCGAACGCGCTGGGTTATTGCGGCCCACCGCTGGGCGCCACGCTGCGCGACGGGACGGTAGACGACGTGCGCGCGGCAGCGGCGACGTTTTCCGGGGTGTGGCCCTATCTGCGGGTGCTGGCCGCGAAAACCGGTATCGCCGACCCATTGGATCACCGACTCGTCGAGTCGTACTGGCTCGGCGGCGGTATCGGCGCCGAGATCGACGGCGGTGAGTTCGCCGACGCGTTGCTCGCCATCATCGGACCGCGGGCGGGTCGGTACTGGTCGCATCTGACCGCCGACCTGGCCGGTGAAGCGGCCCCCAACCACTGTTTCCACGTATTCGGTGTCTATCCGTGGTCGCGATTATTGGGCAAAGGCCTCGACGAGCACCCGTTGCGAGTGCTGGAAAATTGTCGAATCTCCTGGGCGACAGTGCTTTCCCGATCACACAATGACATCGAGGTATCGGCGCGGGCGCTGACCTGGAGCGGTCGCGAACTCGGCCTGTCCGAACCTTCGCTGCGGCAACTTCAGGTGTGCGTCGACGGTTACAGCGCCGTTCCCGACGTGGCCGCGGGCGACGAGGTCGCGGTGCACTGGGGCCGGCTGTGCGGGCGGCTGCATCCCGAGCAGATTCAGTCGTTGGCCGACAGCACGGTCCGCCAGTTGAGGGTCACCAATCAGCGGCTCGCGCAGGCCTAGTCACGGCGGCGTCTGGGTCACAGCCTGGTGTAGAGCTCGATGTCTTCGGAGAACTCGGCAAGCGCGGCATCGGTCAGCGAGGGGCGGGTCTCGGTGATCGCCGTCAGGTAATCCTGTGTCTGGGGTGGCTCACCCCGGCGAAACTCGATCTCACGCTCGAAGCCGAACTGTGCGCCCTTGCGTGCGGCAAACTCGATGTCGGCCGGAGTGAACATCTCGCTGGCGCCGACCAGTGCGTCGACGTCGACCGAATCGACGGCACCACCGAGATACCGCCCCCAGATCTCCCTTCGCGCGACCGCATCCGGGGGCCCGATCGGGATGATGTAGTCGAACCGGCCCGGCCGTAGGAACGCCGAGTCCAGCGACCGCACCGAGTTCGTCGCGCAGATGAGCAACCGCTCGTCACGCTGACGGAACGCCGGTATCAATTTGAGTAGCTCGTTGGTGACGCCATGCATCGGATCGGACGGCACACCCGAACGCGACCCGGCAATCTCCTCAACTTCGTCGATGAACACTATGACGGCTTCCAGGTCCATCAGGGCGGTGAATGTTCCTCGCAGCGCGCTGGCCATCGTCACGTCCGGAGCTGCCAGCCGCGACGGAAAAACCTCGACGAACGGCCAGCTGAGCCGGCCGGCAACGGCCTTGGCGAAGCTGGTTTTACCAGTGCCCGGCGGCCCGAACAGGATCACTGCCTTCGGCGGCGACACACCGTATTCCTGCGCGGCGCCGGGCTCGGTCAGCGGCAGCACCATCCGCCGCTCGACGACTTGTTTTTCCGACTCCATCCCCGCCATCGCGTGCCACAGCCCGCGGGGTATCACCTGCCCGCCGAGTTCTGCGAGCAGACCCGCATCCGAAGCTCCAGCAGGGTCCGCCTTCTGGAAAAACGTCACGTCGGGTCGCTCCTGATAGCCGGAGTGGCGAAGCGCTGCCGTCCCGGTGGCCTCGCGTGGCAGCAAGGCGCCGATCCGCCGGACGCCGAGCGTGCGCAGGCGCCGCCCGATTTCATCGATCAGTGCGCTGCCGATGCCCCGGCTCCGCCACCGACTGCTCAACGCGACCATCGAAATCCACGCGCGTTCGCCGTGGAAGTCGGCTACCGCCATGCCGACGAGTTCGTCACCGACCACCGCTACCACCGCCGGCTGCCCCGATCTCGCCGCCGATGTCACCTCGGAGATCGGGAAGACCGGTTGCGGCTCGCCCGGACCTCGGCTCTCATCCCAAATAGAGATCGCCTGATCGAGGTCGTCGTCGTGGAAGTCACGTATCCGCCAGGGAGGCATACCAATCACCTCGCTTAATCGATAACCGTTACTTCTACACCATGACGACTCCCGAAGCGAGGGATTTAATTGTTGGTCAGAAGTTCGCTATCCGACGTGATTGCGCCGACGGGGTCGGTCTGCACGGACCACTTTTCCTCGAGACCTCCGTAGTGCCAGAGCAGTACGGCGACCGCCCAGGTGACAACGAATATGCCGACGATGACGTATCCGATGGTGTTGAGGTCGATACCGCCGAGCCAGTCCCAGAAGGCGCCGTCCCAGCCGAGCTGACCGGCCAGCAGGCCCAACAGTTCGATGGTGCCGATGAGCAACGCGACCACAACCGACAGTCCGGTGATGGTGATGTTGTAGTAGACCTTGCGCACCGGGTTGGAGAAGGCCCAGCCGTAGGCGAAGTTCATGAACGAGCCGTCGATGGTGTCCAGCAGGCACATGCCGGCGGCGAACAGGATGGGCAGACACAGGATGGCGTACCAGGGCAGGCCGGCCGCGGCGCTGGTGCCGGCCAGCACAAGCAGGGCGACCTCGGTGGCGGTGTCGAATCCGAGCCCGAACAAGATGCCGACCGGGTACATCTGCCACGACTTGGTGATCGATTTGGTGACGCGGCCGAAAATCCTGTTGAGCAGTCCGCGGTTGTCCAGCTGTGCTTCGAGTTCGGCCTCGTCGAAGTCGCCGCGGCGCATCCGGGCGAAGACGCGCAGGATGCCGACCAGGATGCCGACGTTGAGGATGGCGATCAGATAGAGGAATACCCCGGACACGCCGGTGCCGATCAGGCCGGTGTAGCGCTGCAGCGCCGAGGAATCGTCTTGGACCGGGCCGGCGACTGCCCTGATCCCGATCGCCAGCAGCATCGCCAGCGCGAAGACCACGCTGGAGTGCCCCAGTGCGAAGAAGAAGCCGACACCCAGCGGGCGCTGCCCATCGCCCATCAGCTTGCGGGTGGTGTTGTCGATGGCGACGATGTGGTCGGCGTCGAACGCGTGTCGCATACCCAGGAGGTAGGCGGTGAACCCGATGCCGATCCCGAACGCCTCACCGCCGACGTGCAAGTGCGCCGGCTCGACAACGAAAGCCAGGGTGATCCAGCCGATGAGATGCAGTGCGAGGATCACCGCGAACATCGCCGCCAGCCGCAACCACTCGCGCGGCGTCAGGAAACCGCGCAGCTTGGACGCCCAAGACGGCTCCCGCAACGACGGCTCCCGGTCGGCGGCAGCGACGGCCATGTCGGCCCCTTCCGGCTGTGCGCAGAGCGGGTTCAACAGTCACGACTGTAATTTGTTCCGCCGAGCGCATGCCAGTCTTCCGCCGGAATCGCCACGGTTCTGCCGGGTGCGGCAATCTCGTGACAATCGCATGCGCCGGGCGCGACACTGGACAGGTGACCACCAATCCCCACCCGCGGGATCCGGCCGTCGCCGAGCGGATCGGTGAACTACTGCGCGCCCATGGGCTGCGGCGGATGGCGTCGCGGATCGCGGTATTGGCGGTGCTCGAACCGGTGCACAGCCATCTGTCCGTCGCGGAGATTCACCAGCGGCTGCGCGAGTCGGCCGTTGACGGAGACCACCCCGCGGACCTGGCGACCGTCTACCGGACGGTGACCACCCTGGTGGATCAGGGTGTCCTGCACGCATTGACCCTCGAAAGCGGCGTCACCACTTACGGACTGGCCATCGACCCGCACCACCACGCCGTGTGCACCCGGTGCCGGTCGATCATCGAAGTACCCGCGGGGCGACTGACATCGGCCTTGGAACAGGCGAGCGCGGGCAGTTCATTCACGTTGTCCGATCGAGCCGGCCTGACACTGCACGGCCTGTGCCCGCAGTGCCAGGCCACCAACCCAACCACCAACCCGTAGCCGCCGCCACCGAAGCTCATCTGGTCGTGGGCGGTTCGCTCTCGCCTCGGCCGAGCAGCTGCAGACCGGCCATCGCGGCGTCAGCGCCGGCCCGATCCGTCTTTTCGATCGCAAAACCCATGTGGATGATGATCCAGTCCCCGGGGTTGAACGTCTCCTCCGGCATCATGCCGATGTTGACCTTGCGGTTCTCGCCGACGACGTCGACCAGTGCCAATTGCCCCTCGTAACCGTCGAGCATCCGGACTACCTGACCGGGAATCCCCAGGCACATACGTCACACCTTCCCTGCCGGCTCGGCCCGCAGCATCGCCACCGCCGCCTCGACCGCTGTCACCGCATCCGGCACCGCCGCCCGGACCGGGTCACTGAGGCCGATCCCGTCGCCGACGTCGGCGACTTCACACCCGACCACGATGGTGCGCGGCGCAGCACCACCCAACGCGCGAAGGCTGGCGAAGACCGTCGCCGGATCCATCCCGTGCGCGTCGAGTGTGGCGGTGGCGCCCAGTGATTCGTGGTCGGCCTCAAAGACCCGCACGGCCCCGGGCGAACCCTGGTCGGGCACCGCATCGACGAGGACGAGGGCGTCCCAGTCTCCGAGCAGGTCGTAGGCCAGGTGCAGGCCGCCGATACCGTAATCGACGGCACGCACGTGCTCGGATCCGGTAAACCGGGCCGACACCTGCCGCAGCACCTCGGGGCCGAAGCCGTCGTCACCGAGGAAGATATTGCCGATGCCGGCGACCAGGATGCGGGAATCCATTCCTTCTCCCGATCAGCTACATCCGCCGGATCTTGAGGTAACGCCTGGCGTCGGGAAGCGACCGCAGACCCAGCGCTGCCGCGCCCAGCACAGCCACCCCCACGATGACAATGGCCACCCAACCTATCCCCTCTACGATGCCCATCAAGAACTCCTTCCCGGACCGGTTTGTTGTACCTCGAGCGGTTCGACTTCCTCGGGCGCGAAATACAGTGAACGACCGTATAAGTCGTACATGTCAGCCGATGCGTCGTCGTCGATGACGACGCCGATGTGTTGGTTGCCGTCGACGTCCTCATGCACCGAGGTGACCCGTGCGATCTTCCCGGCGAAGAACAGGTCTTGCGCGTCGGCGCGCCGCCCCGGATGTAACCGAACGCGGCTGCCGCAGGCCACCCGCACGCCGTTGATCAGCACCGCGTCGACGCCCGGGCGTACCGCGTTGTCGGCCACCGGTTCCCACCACCCCACGCCGTCGGGTACCTCCGGGATCAGACCGGCGGCCTGGTGCGGATCGCGCAGCACGCCGTGCATCCGCTGCATCGCCTCCGGTGACATCGCCTCGCAGCGGTCGATGATCTGCGCGGCCAGCGGATCGGTGGCGCGGGCCTGCGCCTTCTCCTCGTCGGTCATGGTCATCACCCGCAGCGTGAGGATCTCGTCGATCTCGGTGGAGTCGTACAGTGCGCCGTCGCTCTGCTCTGCGATCTCGGGGTGGTCGTAGAGGATGATCGGTGAGATCAGTAGCAGATCACGCTCGCCGGGTGCACCGGCCAGCACCGGGAAGCAGCGATGCTGTTCGCAGCGGGTGACCGCGGCGCTCGCGGGTTCTGGTGGTTCCAGCAGTGAGACGAATTCGCCACCGACCGCTTCGGCGATCAGGTGGGTGCCGATCAGCGATCGGGAGATGGCGTCATCCTTGTCCGCCGCGGCCGCGCCGGTATTGCGCACCGCGACGGTGATCCGGTCCAGACCGTCATCGCGCTCGACGCGGACGCTCAACTCCGCTCGGATGTCGTGGCGGCTGCGTACCAACCGGCCACCATCGGCCGCTTCGATATCGGTGCCACCGGCCACCGTCACCGGCAGTGTCCACGATCGCGTCGTTTCGGCGAATTCGAGCGGGCCGAAAGATAATTCGATTTCGACGGCCTCATCCCAGGTGAGCAGGGATCCCGACGCCGTGGTCAGTTCGTCGACCGGCTCGAAGTTCCCACCGCCGGTGTCACGTTCGGCTGCACGACGCTGCAGTTGCAGGAAACGCACCACCAGGATGATCGCATCCGCGCCGTCGACGAGGAACTGCGCCGACAGGCGCTCGTCCTCACCGATGGCTGCGTCAGCCGCGCCGGGCGGACCCAGAACCCCGAATTGCCAACGGGACTGGTTCTTGCGTGATGTCGCACGATACGGGTAGAGCAGGTAACCCTCGTAGAGCACGGCGTCGGCGATGGTGCGGGCCCGCTCCCAGTTGGCGCTCACCGGACCTCCTCGCGGACCCCGGCAAGCAGTGTGGTCACGGCCTCATCGACATCCAACAGTCCGTGCGCGGACTTGTATGCGGTCAACGCGGCGACGGTGTCATGGTGCAGCCGCACCCATCCGCTGCTCGGGTAGTGCTGCGTCATCAGGGTGCGCCACACCGTCACCGGCATGCGGTAGCGGTCTTCGCGGTCCCACGGCACCTGCTGCACGGAAAACCCGTGTCGGCCGGTCCGAAATACCGTTCCGCTGAACAGGAACTGCAGTGGCACGACGTCGTCGCGCAGCGCATGCAGGTACTTGGCGGCGGCGACTTCGAAGTCATAGGTGCACTCCAGCGGAAGCACCACCTCGGTGGCGCCGGTGAACCCCTGCACCATCGCCGTGCAGTGTTGCCACAAAAACGTGCGCTGGGTGGTCGCCCAGCGTTCCCGCGGTCCGAACAGGTCGGCCATGCCGGCCTCTTCCTCGTCGGAGTAGGCGCGCCGCAATGGTTCGATGCGGACCTGGCAACGCAACGCGATGGCATGCACCGGCTCGTCGCCGGGTGCCGAAACACCGATCCGGGCGGTCAGCAACGGGGTGACGGCGTAGGGTTCGGGCCCCAGGTCCACGACCGTGAACGCAAGGTCGGCGGTCGGCCCGGCCGCCGACGTCATGGCTGCCGTTCCTTGCTGCGTGTGCTCAGTTGCGCGAAGAAGCCGTCGATGAACTCGCGTGCCTGCTGGCCGCCGTCGAAACCGCGCCACAACGTCCTCAGCTTGCCGACGAATTCGAAGCAGGCATCCACCGGCACCAGATAGCAGTCCGGGTCTCCTTCGTCGGGGACCCGCACCAGCAGCGCCTCGACGTCGTCGGCCACCAGACCCACCCGCGAGTCGGCGGCGCTGATCTCGCTCCACGCGTCCAGGTCGAGTTCCGACTCGGTGGCGCCGGCCGGTCCCGGGTATAACGCGACGGTGCGACCCAGCGTGGAGTTGCGCAGGAAGAACACCAACCCGACCGGGATCTGCAATGCCTCCCACGCGCGCCGGTCCAACGCGAAGTCGGGGAACCTCAGGTAGCGGTCCGGCACCGCGCGGTACCGCAACTCGGCCTGGGAGTCGGTGAACAGCAGGTAGCAGGGGCGGCACGTGCACAGCAATTGCCGGCCCGCGATGTTCGCAACGTGCTGATGCTCCTCGGCGATGGGTTCGGAGCACATTTCGCATCGGTGGCCGGCGGGCTGGGATGCTCTGCGGTTACCGGTGATCCGGGTCAGGACATCGTAGGAGCTCGTCACGCCGACACTCCCAGGGATCGGGCGGGCAGCGCGATGGACCACACGCCGTCGCGGACCAACAGCGGCACCGGATCCAGGTGGGCGTCCGGGTGGTCGACACCGGCGCCGGCGTGCACGACATCGAAATGGCCACGACACCGCGGACAGCGCAGGACCGGGTCCTTGCTTGTCATCGGGCGGTGCAGCACAGCGCCGGCCAGGGATCCGTCGCACACCGGGCAGTGGTCGCGGTAGGCGTACAGCGCATCACCGACCCGGCAGGCCAGCACCGTCGTGCCGTCGACGAGAAAGCCGCCGACCTCCCCCGGCACCAGGCCGGCCAAGTCGGGCACCTGATGCCAGACCGGCCGGACTCCCCCGCCGCCACGAATCTTCGTCAGCAGCGAGTCGGCCGGAATGACCGTCGATGCCGAGGCGGCGTGGCCGCGCTCGCCGGCGACGACTTCGATGGACGAAATCTCGGGCGCGGCGGCACGGACCGCATCCTCGATGGTCAGCTCCAACGTCGCCGCCGACGACGGGCAGCTGCTGCAGCTGCCGAGAAACTGCAGCCGGACCTTGTCACCGTCGACCTCGAGGAGGTCGACATCGCCACCGTGCGAACCCAGGTACGGCCGGACACTGTCCAGCGCGTCGGAGATCCGGCGGTGGATATCGTGCGGGTGCAGGCCGTGCACCAGCAACAGGCTGGCCACCAAGTCGTCGGCGGCCAGTCGGTCGAGGATGTCGGGAGTTGACGCGTCGGCGACCAACGTCAGGATCCGTTCCAGACCGGCGCCGTAGAGGTCGACGACTTCACCGACCAGTTCTTCGGCCCGCTCCCGCATGGCCGCCCCGCCGGCCGAGGTCGCGTCCAGCAGCGATTGGATCCGATCGCCCGTCCCGCGCCATTGCCCGTCCGACGGAGATTCCTCCGGGCGCTCAGCCGGCATGCGGTTACTCCCCGCCGGCGGATTGGGTGGGTGAGTGCAGCCGCTCCAGTGTTTTGCCCTTGCCCAGATACATGTGCACCCCGCACGGCAGGCACGGGTCGAAGCTGCGCACGGTGCGCATGATGTCGATGCCCTTGAAGTGCTCTCGATCGTTCTCCTCGAAGATCGGTTGGCCCTGCACGGCGTCCTCGTAGGGCCCCGGCGTGCCGAAGCTGTCCCGCGGGCTGGCGTTCCATGGGGTCGGCGGATACGGGTGGTAGTTGGCGATCTTGCCGTCGCGGATCACCATGTGGTGGCTGAGCACACCGCGTACCGCCTCGGTGAAACCGCAGCCGATGCCCTCGTCGGGCACCTCGAACTTCTCCCAGGTCTTGGTCCGCCCAGCGCGGATTTCCACCAGCGCCTTCTCGGCGAAGTGCAGCGCACACGCCGCGGCGTAGGCCTGAAAGTAGCTCCGCGCCCGGTCACGCTCAATGGTGTTGCTGCCGTGCACCGGGATTTTCCATTCCAGTTCGACCGGACCTTTGAGCGCGGTTTTGGGGAGGTTGATCTGCACGCTGTGGCCGGTGGCCTTGACGTAGCCGATGTCGACCAGGCCCGACAGCGCGGTCGACCACAGCCGGGCCAGCGGGCCGCCGCCGGTGTCCAGCGCGAGGTGATCCTTGCCGTCAAACCAGCGTGGCGACATCACCCAGCTGTACTTGTCCTCCAGGTCCCGCTTCTGCGGGCGCGGGTTGGTGTGCTGGTTCCACGGGTGCCGCCGGTCCACCGGATTGCCCAGCGGGTCGCGTTGCACGAACATCTCCTGATCTTCCCAGTCCTCGTAATACGAACTGCCCAAAAGGATCCGGATGCCCAGGTTGATATCGACCAGCGAGTTGGTGACAAGTTTGCCGTCGACGACCACGCCGGGCGTGACGAACATCCGCCGGCCCCAATCCTCCATGTCCTTATAGGCGAAGTTGCAGTACTCCGGGTCCTGGAAGGAGCCCCAGCAGTTCAGCAGGGTGCGGCGCAGACCGACTTGCTCGTAACCGGGCAGCGCCTCGTAGAAGAAGTCGAACAGGTCGTCGTGCATCGGCACGACCCGCTTCATGAACTCGACGTAGCGCATCAACCGGGTGATGTAGTCGGTCATCAGCTGAATGGTCGCCACCGTGCCGACACCGCCGGGGTACAGCGTGGACGGATGGACGTGGCGCCCCTCCATCAGGCAGAACATCTCCCGCGTGGAACGGCTGACCTGCAGCGCCTCTCGGTAGAACTCGCCGCTGAACGGGTTCAGTGAGCGCATGATGTCGGCGATGGTCCGGTACCCATGAGCCTCGGAGTGCGGCGCCAGAGTGTTCTCGGCTTTGGCCAGCACGCCGGGATTGGTTTCGGCGACCATCTTCTCGCAGAAGTCCACCCCGACCAGGTTCTCCTGGAAGATGCAGTGGTCGAACATGTATTCCGCGGCTTCGCCGAGGTTGACGATCCACTCGCCCAGATGCGGCGGCTTGACACCGTAGGCCATGTTCTGTGCGTAGCAGGAACACGTCGCGTGGTTGTCGCCGCAGATTCCGCAGATCCGGCTGGTGATGAAGTGCGCGTCGCGGGGGTCTTTACCCTTCATGAATATCGAGTAGCCGCGGAAGATCGACGACGTGGAATTGCATTCCACCACCTCGCGGTTCTCGAAGTCGATCTTGGTGTAGATGCCGAGGCTGCCGACGATCCGGGTGATCGGATCCCAGGCCATCTCGACGAGTTGACCGGGTTCGCGTTTGCTGTGGGACGGCTTGGGAACAATGGTGGTCATCTTCGATCAGCTCTCTGTTGTCAGGCCGGGTGGTATGCCGGGAGCTACCAGGTGCGTTTGGCTCCGGTGGTGAGCTTGTTACCGCTATGCCGCCAGCGCGGCTCCTTGTCGAGGGTCCTGCCGGTGATGCGGCGCAGCGGGCGGATCAGTGAGCCATACAGCCCCGACGCGGTCGACGAGACGTGTCCGCCGGGCGGCTCGTCCATGAACGGCATGAACTTGTCCGGAAACCCGGGCATGGTGCAGCCGATGCAGATGCCGCCGACGTTGGGGCAGCCGCCGATGCCGTTCATCCAGCCACGTTTGGGCACATTGCATTTGACCACCGGGCCCCAGCAGCCCAGCTTGACCAGGCAGAGCGGGGAGCCGTACTCGGTGGCGAACTGGCCCTGTTCGTAGTAACCGCCGCGGTCGCACCCTTCGTGCACGGTCGCGCCGAACAGCCACTGCGGCCGCAGTTCTTCATCGAGCGGGATCATCGGCGCCTGGCCGGTGGCCATATACAGCAAATAGGTCAGCGTTTCGGACAGGTTGTCGGGCTGGATCGGGCAGCCGGGGACGCAGACGATCGGGATTCCGGCCTTGCTCTTCCAGTCCCAGCCCAGGTAGTCGGGCACCCCCATCGCTCCGGTCGGGTTGCCGGCCATCGCGTGGATACCGCCGTAGCAGGAGCAGGTGCCGGCGCACACGATCGCGGTGGCCTTGGGGGCCAGCCGATCCAGCCACTCACTTGTCGTCATCGGCTGGTTGGTTCCCGGTTTGTTGCCGAATCCAGACCAGTAGCCGCCTTCGTCGTGCAATTTCTCGTTGGGGATCGAGCCCTCGACGACGAGCACAAACGGTTCGAGCTCACCGCGGTCGGCTTTATGGAACCACTCGAGGAAGTCGTCGGCGCCGCCCTCCGGGCCGCACTCGAAGTCGATCAGCGGCCAGTGCATGGCGATCTTGGGCAGTCCGGGCAGGGCCCCGAGCGCGATCTCCTCGACGCTGGGCTGAGTGGCGGCAGTCAACGCCACCGAATCGCCGTCGCAACTCAAGCCGGCGTTGATCCACAGCACGTGGATCAAGGTTTCTTCCGCTTTGATTGCTGCTTCCGTTGGCATTGCTGCAGCTTTCCGGGACCGCACCGACGACCCTGACACCGCTGGGGCCGTCCGTCGGTCCGCTTACGCGGCACTAGTTTATGTGTTTACCGTCACAGTCAGCGGTTGTCAACGATCCGACAGCAACATCCGATGGTTTGGTTCGGCGATGTTTCGGAGCCGCTGCGTCCGATCTTCGGCGCGGTGGCGTGACCGCACTCTGCGGATCACGAGCTGTCCACTGCCGCATGGGCAAAACACGATCCGGCTGTTACTCGGCTACCGAAACGGGCGTCATGCGAATCGGTTGCATCTGGCCGGAGGCCACAACCCGGACACGGGTGCCGAGCAAACTCAAGACGCTGCGTCTGCGACGAACCGCCGCAGCCAGCCGAACCAGGCATCCATGCCGGTACCGGTGCGGGCACTCACCGGCAGAATGGTCGCCGTCGGGTTGACCTGGCGGATGTGGGCAAAGTAGGTGTCGATATCGACGTCGAGATGCGGCACCAGATCGATCTTGTTGAGCAGTACCACGTCAACCGCGCGGAACATCACCGGATACTTGAGCGGCTTGTCCTCCCCCTCGGTGACCGAGTAGACCATCGCCTTGGCGTGCTCGCCGACGTCGAACTCGGCCGGACAGACCAGATTCCCGACGTTTTCGATGACGACCAGGTCGAGGGTGGCCAGGTTCAGTCCTCGCAGCGCACGGTCGACCATCGGCGCGTCGAGGTGGCATTCGCCGCCGAAACCGTTGCTGGTATTGAGCAAGGACACCTGCGCGCCGCGGCCGTCGAGCTTGGCGGCATCCAGGTCAGTGGCGATATCGCCTTCGATGACCCCGACCGCGATCTCGCCCGCGAGCCGATCCAGGGTGGCCGCCAGCACCGTCGTCTTGCCCGACCCCGGCGAGCTCATCAGGTTCAGTGCACGAACCCCGTTGCTGGCGAACGCCTCCCGGTTATAACCGGCCCGCATGTCGTTCTCGGCGAATATCGACTCCAGCACGTCGATACGCTGCGATCCGGTGTGATAGCCACCGTGATCGCCGTGGTCGTGCTGGTGATCGCCGTGTTCGTGAGTGTGCACGGTGCCGTCATCGTGTCGATGAAATCTTCCCATCAGGGTGCCCTTTCCCGAGGCCCTACGAAACGTCCAGCGAGGTCACCTGGAACTCGTTGCCGCACAACACCTCGACGTCCGCACTCTCGCAGTGCGGGCACAGCAACGACCATCGCGAGGTGATCTTCGAATGCCGGCTGCAGGAACGGCACCGCACCTCAGCGGTGACGAACTCGAGTTCGAGTTCCGCGTCGGGTAGGTCCGCGTAATCGCGGACCAACGTCCAGCAGAAGGACAGGGATTCGGCAACGACCTGTCGAAGCGCTCCGATCTGGACGCGGACCGTGTCGACGTGGCGGCCGTCGGCATACGGTTTGACTACCCCGGCAATCGCCTCACACAGCGCCAGCTCATGCACTGCTGGTCACCTTGCGCGGCGCACCGATGGCCGGACCCATGCGCACCGTTCTACACCCACGCCCGCGCGAAGGGGGCGGATCAGGCCGGTTCGGCGCCAACACCGTCACCGACGCGGGTTGTTCACCCACGTCCTTTGCGTTCGGGGGCGGCTACTGACTGCGACGAAAATCCTGCCGCGGAATGACTTTCGGCGCATGGGAGCGGCGAAAAGCCCCGCACGTGGGGGCTTTCGTCTTGCCGCTAGCCGCCGGTCGGGGGCGTCGGGTCGGGAGTAGGCGCAGCGGTGGGCGTGGCCCCGGCGCCACCGGCGGTGCCTTCGCCACCGGTGGTGTTGGTGGGAGCGGTGGGCTTTGCGCCGGCTGTGCCCGCCTCGGAGCCCGAGCTGCCACCGGTGCCGCCGGTCCCACCGGTGCCGCCATTGATCTTGTCGACGCCGTTACCGCCGTTGCCGCCGCCGCCGCCGCTGCCACCGTCACCGGGGTTGTCCTTGTCGGTGCTGCTGCCGCCGTTGCCGCCGTTGCCGCCGTTGCCGACGGTGACCGCCTGGCCGTTGGTCGGTGCGGTGCCGCCGCCAGCAAGGAGCTTGCCGCCCTGCCCGCCGGCGCCGCCATCGCCTCCGTTGCCGGTGGTGCTGCTGCCGCCGGCGCCGCCGGCGCCGCCGTTGCGGGCAAGCCAGGTCGCGTCGCCGCTGTCTCCGCCCTTGCCACCGACGCCGCCGTCGCCGGTGGTCCCGGTGCCGCCGGCCCCGCCCGCGCCGCCGGTACCGCCGGCGCTGAACACGTTACCGCCGGTAATACCGGCCACACCGTTGCCGCCGTTACCTCCGGCGCCGCCGGTCTCGCCATTGCCCCCGGCACCTCCAGCGCCACCGCTGCCGCTGAAGCCCAGGATCTGACCCTTGCCGGCCAGGCTGCCATTCGCGTCGTTCCAGCCGGAGCCCAGTTTGCCGTCGCTACCGTCGCCGCCCTTGCCACCTTCGCCGCTGGTGCTGGCGCCGCCGGCGCCGCCGTTTCCGCCGCTGCCGCCGGTGATAGTGCCTTGGCCGGCCTCACCGCCGTTGCCGCCGGCGCCACCGTTGCCGCTGTCGCCGGCGTCCTTGGCGGTGTCGGTGGCGGCGCCGCCAGCGCCGCCGTTACCGCCCGCGCCGCCCCAGATGACCCGGGTGTCGGCGGGGAGGTTGTCTTCGCCACCATTGCCACCGGTCCCGCCTGCGCCGCCGTCGTGGTCGCCGACAGACGCACCGCCGGCGCCACCGGCACCGCCGGCGCCGGAGACGCCCAGGATGGTGCCGGCCCCGAACTTGTTGCTGAAGCCGTCGATACCCCAGGTGCCGTCGGACTTCCAGCCGGTCGCGACAGCTCCGTTGCCACCATCCCCACCGATGCCGCCCTTGCCCTCACCGGTGACTACGCCGCCCGCACCACCGGCGCCACCGGTGCCGCCGTACTGGGTGCCAGTGCCTGCGTTACCGCCGGTGCCGCCCTCACCACCGTCGCCCTTGACTGCACCACCGCCCTTGCCGCCGGCGCCGCCATTGCCACCCTTGGTCGCGGTCCCTTGGTCGGGGTCGGTCGTGGGGGAAGCTTTGCCGCCGTCGCCGCCGTCGCCACCGCTACCGGTCACCGTGCCGCCGGCACCGCCGTTGCCGCCGGCACCGCCATTGCCGCCGGTCGTCGCGTTGCCGGTGTCACCCTGCTGTGCGTCGGCACCCGTGCCGCCGTCGCCGCCGTCACCGTTGGTCCCGCCATTGCCGCCGTCACCGCCGGCTCCACCGTTCAGATGGAGCTCATCGCCGGCGATGCCGTCACCGCCGGTGCCGCCCTGCGCCGTGGGGACGTCGTCGCCCCCTACCCCCACGCCGTCGGCGCCCTCGGTGCCCGCTGCACCGGTTCCCTCGGCGCCACCAGTACCTGCCGCGCCTGCTGCACCGCCATTGCCCACGGCCCCGGCGTTGCCGGCATTGCCGCCCTGGCCACCCGAACCAAAGCCGTACTGACCCTTAGAGTCCCAGTCACCTGCAGCGCCATCGCCGCCGTTACCGCCCGCGCCGCCGCTGCCGCCGGCGCCGCCGTCGCCGCCGTTACCGTTGGCGCCATTGCCTCCGGACGTTGAAGCGCCGCCGGCGCCGCCCGCGCCGCCCTTGCCGCCATCGAAGCCGGTACCGCCGTTACCGCCATTGCCACCGGCGCCGCTGTTTTCACCGCCTAAGCCGCCGGCGCCCAGTTCGCCGGTCACACCATGGTCGCCGGCACCGCCCTTGCCGCCGGTACCGCCGGTACCACCGTTGCCCGAGTCGGAGGCACCCCCGGCGCCGCCGATGCCGCCATTGCCGCCGTCGCTCTTGGAACCATGACCACCCGCGCCGCCATTGCCGCCGTTACCGCCGTCGCCGGTCGTTCCGGTGCCACCGGTGCCACCGGCACCGCCATTTCCGCCGTAGACACCGGCGGCGCCATCGCCACCGTTGCCCCCGTAGTTGTGGGAGCCGTCGGCGTCGGCACCGGCCCCGCCGGCACCACCATTGCTGCCGATGAAGGGAATCCCACTTCCGTCGGCACCCGGCGCGCCTTCGGCGCCGGCGCTGTCGCCTTCGCCGCCACCCGCGCCGCCTTCGCCACCGCTGCCGCCGACATTTCCGTTGGCGCCAGCCAGGCCGCCGTCACCGCCGGCACCATCCTGGCCGCCGGAACCGTCGTTGCCCCAGACGCCCGCGGCACCCTTACCCCCGTCGCCGCCCGCGCCCACGGCACCGCCGGCACCGCCATTACCGCCGGCACCGTTGTTCCCCACTTTGCCTACGTCATTTTTGAGCTCTCCGGCTACGCCACCAGCGCCGCCCTTACCGCCGTCGAGGCCGTCCCCACCCGCTGTGCCGGCGCCGCCGGCCCCGTCGTTAGTACCGACGACCCCGGCGGCACCTTCGTTACCCTTGATCCCGTCGTGCCCGGCGCCACCGACACCGCCGGCACCGCCGTTGCCGCTGTTGCCGGCCTCGGTACCGCTGTCGCCGCCCTTGCCACCGACACCACCGACACCGCCCTCGTCACCGGCATTGGTACCGCTCACGCCACCGGCGCCACCGGTACCGCCGGTGCCACCATTGCCGTTCAGGCCACCGCCGCCGCCGGTACCACCGTTACCACCCGCCCCGGGCCCGTGAACGCCGTCGTCATCGACGCCGGCGCCGCCGGTGCCGCCCTTGCCACCATCGCCATTGACGTCGCTCGCAGTGCCGTCTGCGGCCTTGCTGCCGAACCCGCCGGTACCGCCAGCGCCACCCTTGCCGGCCTCGCCGCCCTCACCGCCATTGCCGCCGGTACCGCCGTTGAGGTGCGCGACATCGCCGGCAGCACCCGTACCGCCTTGGCCACCCACGCCGCCGGCCCCGCCATTACCGCCCACGCCGCCGGCGCCGACCAGGGAGCTTGCGCTACCACCTTTGCCGCCGGTGCCGCCGATCCCGCCGTCCTTGCCGTCACCGCCGAGGCCGCCGTTGGTACTCCAAACGCCGTCCGTACCGGCCTGGCCGACCGCGCCCGCGCCGCCGTTCCCGCCCGCACCGCCGATACCGAACAGCCAACCGTTGGCGTCGCCACCAGCCCCGCCGTCGCCACCCGCATCGCCGACACCACCGGCACCACCGATGCCCATGATCGTGCCGCCGGTGCCACCGGCACCACCGTCTCCGCCCGCCAGGCCGGCGCCGCCTGCGCCACCATCGCCGAACATCCCGGCGTTACCACCGACGCCACCTTCGGCACCCGCGCCACCATCACCGAACAACCAGCCACCGGCCGTGCCGTTGATGGTGTCGTTGCCCTCCGTCAGGCCGTCAAGCCCATTACCGATGAGCAGGCGACTCGTATCGAGCGAGTTGATCATGTCGATGATCGATGCGTTGGCCGGATTCTCGATCCACGCCTCCACGGCCGTGTGCATCGGCTGGTAGACCAGCGTGTTCCATATCGACGAGAAGTCGAGCGCACTGGTGTCCGCGGCGATACCCGGGTCAGCCGATGAGTCGAACCAGGAGTTGATGTCCCACGCGCTGCTGTCCCATGCGCTGCTGTCCCAGCCGGAGGCCGAGTCGGAGACCGGCGCGAACAGGTCGGTCAGCCAGTCGAAGTCCAGGTCGGCGTGCGCCGTGGGCGCCGCGGCCAGCGGGGCCATGCCGAACGCCAGGAACGCCGCCACGGTGCTGCCGGCACCGGCCAGCCGATTACCGGTTCTGCGGCCGTTGTTCCGACGCTGCTCCCGACTTGGCATGATTCCCCGCTTCTGCGCTGAAGGCGACCTGTGTAGAACTGAGCAAATAGATACGTTGTTCACGCAGACTATTCCAAGGAACGGGGTTCCTCCACTCGTGTGCGGGAATCCGACCGGCCTACAAGGAAGTTAACGCCGCCAGTCAGTCGGCGGCCGGGGGCTCGCGGCGAACCGCCTTGAGCCGGTACATCATCAGATCGGCCGGAACACCGCTGGACTTGGCCGCCAGAACCTGCCGGCGGGCCCGTTTGGCCACCACGCCCAGCTCGTCGAGATCGTCGGGGTCGATACGCTCCAGAGTCGCCCCGGACACCACGATTCCGCCCTTGACTGCGCGCTCCATGACCCGGGCGGCGATGTTGACGTCCACGCCCAGCCAGTCATCGGCCAGCCGCTGCGGCCGACCGGTGTGGATACCGACCCGCATCCGCGGTGTATAGCCGTTGACCTCGACCGTTGCGATGGCGTCCTGGGCCTCCAGGACCGCACCGACTGCAACCAGCGGATCGCGGAACACGGCCATGATCCCGTCGCCCATCCGTTTGACGATGCGACCGCCGGGGTTCAGCAGCGGCGGCTCCACCGCCTGCGACACCCGCCGTAACAGAGTGAGGGTGGCGTCGTCGCCGCAGCGCAGCGACCACGTCGAGAAACCGACCAGGTCGGTGAAGACCAGCGTCGACTCGGAGTTGGACGGCGCACGCGATACCCGTTCGGTCAGCGCCTGCCAGATCTGCAGGGCACCCAGGCTGACCTCGCGCGACGCCGCGGACCGATCACCCATCAACCGGTCCGCCGCCCGCGCCGCGGCCTGCGGCCCGCCCTCGCCGGCCGTGGACAGCGGATCGCCGAACTCCGGGTCCCCCGGCAGCGCCCGGCGGACGCGCCGGACCAAATCGACCACCCGCACATCGTTGGTCGTGCGGTTCAACCAGGCCGCGGCCTCGTCGAGAGAGAACGGACGGCGGCGATTCGAACGGATCTCTTCAGGAATCTCCACCACCTCCTCGAGCTCACCAGCCTGCCGACCGACCGGCTCGAGGTCCATGCGCCCCAGCGTAGGTGCCTGTTGCAGCCACCGGCAACGGCCGAGGCACGTGTCGCGCGCCACGGTGAGACAGTCCTGCGCGACGCGCCGTCGAGGATGTAGACAACGTGCGTTGTCACAATTATGGTTGTGTCAGGTTCGTCAGACAGGAGACGTGATGACCGTTACGCCGACCGCGTCCGCCGAGCGGGTGTCGCAGCCCGCGGAGCAGAGTGCCCCCGCCAAGACCGCGCCCAAGCCCGCCGCTGCCGTCGAGCCGTTGAACTCCGAGTCGCTGACCTGGAAGTACTTCGGCGACCTGCGCACCGGGGTCATGGGCATCTGGATTGGCGCCATCGAGAACATGTACCCCGGCCTGGGCGCGGGAGTCACCGACCACTCCAGCGTCTTAAGTGAGCCGATGCAGCGGGTGACGCGATCGGTGTACCCGATCATGGGTGTGGTCTATGACGGGGCGCTGGCCCAGCACACCGGCGCCGCGATCCGCGACTACCACCGCGACATCAAGGGCGTCGACTCGCAGGGCCGGCGCTACCACGCGCTGGATCCCGACACCTTCTATTGGGCGCACGCCACGTTCTTCATGCTGATCATCAAACTCGGCGAGTACTTCTGCGGCGGGCTCACGCTGGCCGAAAAGCACCAGCTCTTCGATGAGCACGTGCAGTGGTACCAGATGTATGGCATGAGCATGCGCCCGGTGCCGAAGTCGTGGCAGGACTTCTGCGAGTACTGGGACCGGGTCTGCGAAGACGAGCTGGAGCTGACCCAGGCCGCCATCGACATCTTGAACATCCGCATCCCCAAGCCCTGGTTCGTCCCGATGCCGACCGGGGTGTGGGACCAGATGTTCAAGCCGGCGCTGGCCGCCCAGCGTTGGGTCGCCGCCGGGTTGTTCGAGCCGGTGGTGCGGGAGAAGGCCGGTCTGCGCTGGTCAGAGGGTGACGAGGTGTTGTTCCGGCTGATCGGCAAGGTCACCCACATGGCGTTCACCTTCGTGCCCGACGAGATCCGGCTGCACCCGCGCGCGCTGGCCGGCTACCGCCGCGAACAGGGCAAGATCGCACCGGACACCCCACTGCTGCAAGCCCCGTGGTTCAGCGGACCACCAAAGGACCGGCGCCGCAACGGAATGCACTACCTCCCTCCGGTGAGCCGGGGCATGAAGCTGGTCGAGCGGGCCGGGGCATTGGTGCACAGCACCTTCTCGCTGGCCGCCGGCAGCGGCCTTGCTCCGCGGCCACGTCCCCGACCGAAAGCCGCTTAAGCCCCGCGCTGCGCTCGCGCGCTCTGATACAAGCAGATCGCCGCTGCCGCAGCGACATTGAGGCTCTCCGCGCCGCCGGACATCGGGATACGCACCCGATGGTCCGCGGCTGATGCGGCGGCGGCCGGCAACCCCTGGGCTTCCGGGCCGAACAGCCAGGCGGTGGGCGCCACCAGCACCGGATCGGCGTCGTCGAGACACAGGTCGCCGTCCAGGGCCGTCGCCAGCACCTGCAGCCCCGCCTCCCGTAGCGCCACCAGAACGGCATCGGTGTCGGCGGCCACCACCACCGGGACGTTGAAGATGCTGCCTGCCGAGGCGCGCAGGCACTTGCCGTTGTAGGGATCGACGCTGTTGCCGGTCAACACCACCACACCGGCACCGGTGGCGTCGGCGATGCGGATCAGGGTGCCGGCGTTACCCGGCTCGCCGATGCCCACCGCCACGACCACCAATTGCGGTGCGTCGGACAGCAACTCGTGCAGGTCCGGTTCCGGCAACGCACACACCGCGACCAGTCCGGCCGGGGTGACGGTGTCCGACAGCGCTTTTGCCGCCCGGTCGGTGATCTGGTGCACCGGCGCCGGCGCTGACGCCAGCAGCTCGCCGTGGCGCTGCACCGCCGATTCGGTGGCGAAGACCTCGCGAACCAGGCCGCGACGGATCGCGGACTCGATCAGATTGGGTCCCTCCGCCAGGAAGCGTCCTTCGCGCTTCCTGGCGACGTGCCGATGCAGCTTGACCGCCGCGACCACGCGGGCCGAGCGTTCGGTCAGCATCGGCGCAGCGGTCAGGCAGCCTCGCCGGAGGGCGCGTTGACATCCTCGGGCAGCGCGGCCTTGGCGACCTCGACCAGCGCGGTGAACGCGTCCGCGTCGCTGACGGCGATCTCGGCGAGGTTCTTGCGGTCCACCTCGACACCGGCGGCCTTGAGGCCCTGGATCAGGCGGTTGTAGGTGACGCCGTTGGCGCGGGCCGCGGCGTTGATCCGGGTGATCCACAGCTTGCGGAAGTCACCCTTGCGGGCACGGCGGTCACGGTAGGCGTAAGTCAGCGAGTGCAGCTGCTGCTCTTTGGCCTTGCGGTAAAGCCGTGACCGCTGGCCACGGTAGCCTTTCGAGGCCTTCAGGATGGTGCGACGCTTCTTCTGAGCATTGACTGCCCGCTTCACGCGTGCCATGGGGTGTTCCTACTCTCGTTGGGACGTAAGGGGAATTGCGTTGCGTGGAACGGCAATCAGCCGTTCAGCATCGCCTTGACGCGCTTGGTGTCGCTGGGAGCCACCTCGGTGCGTCCGGCCAGCCGGCGCATACGGCTGCTCGGCTTGTGCTCGAGCAGGTGGCGGGCATTGGCCTTCTGCCGGACGATCTTGCCGGTTCCGGTGCGACGGAACCGCTTCGAAGCGCCACTGTGGGTTTTCGCCTTGGGCATGTTTCCTCAGTTCTGTGTCGGGGTCAGTTTTCGGGTTTGGGCTCGGCCGCCTCGGCGGCGGTCTCCGGTGCAGGTGCGGTGGTAACCGCGCCTCCGCCGGCATCTTCTGCGGCCTTGGCGCGGGTTTTCGCGCCGCGGTGCGGGGCCAGCACCATCGTCATGTTGCGCCCGTCCTGCTTGGCGGAGGTCTCGACGAATCCGTACTCGGCGACGTCGGCGCCCAGTCGCTGCAGCAGGCGGTAGCCCAGCTCCGGCCGGGACTGCTCACGTCCGCGGAACATGATCGTCACCTTGACCTTCGCCCCGGCCTCGAGGAAGCGGACCACATGGCCCCGCTTCGTCGCATAGTCGTGGTCGTCGATCTTGGGGCGCAGCTTCTGTTCCTTGACGACGGTCTGCTGCTGGTTCTTGCGAGACTCGCGCTCTTTTTGAGCCGCCTCGTACTTGTACTTGCCGTAGTCCATGATCTTGCAGACCGGCGGTTTGGCGGTCGGTGCTACTTCGACAAGATCGAGATCGGCATCCGCGGCCACGCGAAGCGCATCTTCGATGCGCACGATGCCTACCTGCTCCCCTCCCGGGCCGATCAAACGGACCTCAGGTACGCGAATGCGCTCGTTGACGCGGATCTCAGTGCTGATGGGACCTCCCTGGGTAGTCTTTCGGTCGCGACCGCCGCAGTGCCCGTCCGGACGCAGCGGTGCTGAAACCACCCACCAGCAAAAAAGCCCTGCACGAAGCAGGGCCCAAATACCGACCGATCGCGGCCCGATACCATCGGGACCGCCTGCGCACTGCGCAGAGCAGGCGGTTCGCACCGCCTGCGACCGGACCACTGGGCCTACGGATTGCTCCTCGGCTAGTGGTGGGAGGGAACTCCACTTGCTGTCCTGGCGTACGCCGGGACGGTCGCGGAAGACAGTCTAGCAGCAGTTCAGCCGTGCTATGACCGGCCGTTTCGCCCGAGGGTGGGGCCTCACATCATTTTCGCGGTTTATCTGTTTATTGTCGCGGGCTATGACGCTGACAGTGCCGCGCTCGCGCCGCCGTTCGACCTCGCGCTGGCACTGGGTACCCGCAGCCGCTGCCTGGGCCGTCGGCATCGCCGCGACGTTGTCGCTGCTGGCGAGCATGTCCCCGGTGATCCGCTGGGTCATCCGGGTGCCGCGCGAGTTCGTCGACAAGTACCTGTTCAACTTCCCCGACACCAGCCTGGCCTGGGCGTTCGTGCTGTGCCTGCTGGCCGCGGCGCTGAGCGCACGCAAGCGCATCGCCTGGTGGCTGCTGATCGCCAACCTGCTGGTCGCCGGCGGCTGGAATCTGAGCCGGCTGGTGTCGGGCAGTGCCGACCGGATGCAGGTCGTCAGCGGCGGCGCCGGCCTGGCGCTGCACACCGCTGCGCTCGTGGTGCTGGTGTTGGCCCGCGGCGAGTTCTGGGCCAAGGTCCGCCGCGGTGCGCTGCTCAAGTCCGCCGCGACGCTGGCGGCCGCGTGGACGGTCGCGATCCTGCTGTGCTGGGGGCTCATCGAGCTCTTCCCCGGGACCGTCGAGCGACCGTGGCGGCTGCCGTATGTGGCGAACCGGGTGGTCGGCTTCGCGCTGCTGGAACCGGACCTCTTCCCCGGGAAGCCGGACTTCGGGCTCAAGGCGCTGTGCGGACTGCTCGGGGCGCTGGCCCTGATCATCGCCGGGATCGTGCTGTTCTTGTCGCAGCGTGCCGACAACGCCCTGACCGGTCAGGACGAGTCCGCGATCCGCGGGCTGCTCGAGTCCTACGGCCAGAACGACTCGCTGGGCTACTTCGCCACCCGCCGGGACAAGTCGGTGGTGTTCGCCCCCAACGGGCGCGCCGCCATCACCTACCGGGTCGAGGTGGGCGTCTGCCTGGCCAGTGGTGACCCGGTCGGTGACCCGAGGGCGTGGCCGCAGGCGATCAACGCCTGGCTGCTTGTCTGTCAGGACTACGGCTGGGCGCCCGGCGTCATGGGCGCCAGTTTCGCTGGCGCGCAGGCCTTCCGGGAAGCCGGCTTGAGCGCCCTGGAGCTCGGCGACGAGGCGATCCTGCGGACCTCGGAATTCAAGCTGTCCGGCCCCGACATGCGCGGGGTGCGCCAGGCGGTGACCCGGGCCCGCCGGGCCGGGCTGACGGTGCGGATGCGCCGCCACGGCGATCTTGGCCCCGACGAGATGGCCCAGGTGCTGCAGCGCGCCGACGCCTGGCGCGACACCGAGTCCGAGCGCGGCTTCTCGATGGCGCTGGGCCGGCTGGGCGACCCGGCCGACGTCGACTGTCTGCTGGTCGAAGCGGTGCAGGGGGAAGACACCGCAGAGAACACCGTGGCGATGCTTTCGCTGGTGCCGTGGGGGCACAGCGGGGTGTCGCTGGATCTGATGCGCCGCTCACCGCAGTCGCCCAACGGCACTATCGAGTTGATGGTCAGTGAACTGGCGCTGCAGGCCGGCACCATCGGTGTCAGCCGGATCTCTCTGAATTTCGCGATGTTCCGGGCGGCGTTCGAACAGGGCGCCCAACTCGGGGCCGGGCCGGTGCTGCGGGCATGGCGCCGGCTGTTGATGTTCTTCTCACGCTGGTGGCAACTGGAGACGCTGTACCGCTCGAACATGAAGTATCGGCCGGAGTGGGTGCCGCGCTATGCCTGCTACGAGGACGCCCGGCTGATCCCCCGGGTGGGTGTCGCGTCGGTGATCGCCGAAGGTTTTCTGGTGCTGCCGTTCTCCCGGCGCAACGAGCAACACACCGGACACCACTCGTCGGTGCCGGCGGCGGTGGCCGCCACCGGGAGGTTCCACAGCGACGGCACCGCACCCGATAACGACCCCGTCATCGCCGGGTTCACCGAGCCCACCCAAGCACCCTCCCGGCTGCCCGAACAGGTCCGGGTCCGGATGGACAAGCTCAAGTCGTTGCAGGACAGCGGAATTGACGCCTACCCGGTCGGTGCTTCGCCCAGTCACACCGTCGCCCAAGCGCTGGAGGCCGGCACCGACGAGACCGTCTCGGTGGCCGGGCGGGTGCTGCGGATGCGCGACTACGGCGGGGTGCTGTTTGCCCAGTTGCACGACTGGTCCGGTGAAGTGCAACTGCTGCTGGACAATTCGGTGCTGGCCGAGATCGGCGATGCGCGTGCCGGCGACTTCAACGCGGGCGTCGATCTCGGCGACCTGATCGAGGCGACCGGGCGGATGGGGCAGAGCCGCAACGGGACGCCGTCACTGCTGGTGGGGCGCTGGCGGCTTATCGGCAAGTGCCTGCGCCCGCTGCCCGACAAGTGGAAGGGCCTGACCGACCCCGAGGCGCGGGTGCGGACCCGCTATGTGGACCTGGCGATCAACGCGCAAGCACGAGAGCTGATCACCGCCCGCAGCAACGTACTGCGCTCCATCCGGGACACCTTGTTCGCCAAGGGATTTCTGGAGGTCGAGACCCCGATCCTGCAGCAGTTGCACGGCGGGGCGAACGCCCGCCCGTTCGTCACCCACATCAACGCCTACGACCTCGACCTGTATCTGCGGATCGCTCCGGAGCTCTACCTCAAGCGGCTGTGCGTGGGCGGGGTGGAGCGGGTGTTCGAGCTGGGTCGGGCGTTTCGCAACGAGGGCGTCGACTTCAGCCACAACCCGGAGTTCACCCTGCTGGAGGCCTACCAGGCCCACGGCGACTACCTCGGCTGGATCGACGGGGCGCGCGAGCTGGTCCAGAATGCCGCGGTGGCGGCCAACGGCGCGCCGGTGGTGATGCGGCCGGGGGCCGACGGGCGGCTGGAAGCGGTGGACATCTCCGGGCCGTGGCCGGTGCGCACCGTGCACGACGCGGTGTCGCAAGCCCTCGGCGAACAGATCGACGCCGACACCGACCTGGCCACCTTGCGCCGGCTGTGCGACGGCGCCGGCGTGCATTTCCTGCGGCAGTGGGATGCCGGCGCGGTGGTGCTCGAACTCTACGAGCACCTGGTCGAGGCCCGCACCGAGCAACCGACGTTCTACACCGACTTCCCGACGTCGGTGTCGCCGCTGACCCGGCCGCACCGCAGCAAGCCCGGGGTGGCCGAGCGGTGGGACCTGGTCGCGTGGGGGGTGGAGTTGGGCACCGCCTACAGCGAGCTCACCGACCCGGTGGAGCAGCGCCGCCGACTGCACCAGCAGTCGCTGCTGGCCGCCGGCGGCGACGTCGAGGCCATGGAACTCGACGAGGATTTCCTACAGGCCATGGAGTACGCGATGCCCCCGACGGGCGGACTGGGCATGGGCGTCGACCGGGTCGTCATGCTCATCACCGGCCACAGCATCCGCGACACCCTGCCGTTCCCGCTGGCCAAGCCGCGCTGAACGGCATTCCGGTCCATCATGGAGGGGTGATTCTTCTCAGCGCCGAACACACCTCGCTGATGCACGGCTGGGTCCCGGCCACGATGCAGGCGGCGGCCGTGTTGGCGCTGGTCGTGGCCGTGGGCCGCCGGCCACGCCGCTGGCTGCTGCGGCTCCCGCTGATCGCCGGGCTGGGGCTGGTGGCGGCGGCGGGCGCGTATTGGTTCGTCGCCGATGGCGGCCTGTCCGGCCTGCCGCCACCGACAGCGCTGTGGGTGTGGATCGCGTTGACCGGCGCCGCCGCGGCGCTGCTGGTCTTGGGCTGGCGGGGTACGGACTGGTGGCGCCGCGCAATGGCCCTGCTGGCCGTGCCACTTTGTGCGATCAGCGCGGCGCTGACGCTCAACAGCTGGGTCGGCTACTTCCCCACCGTGCAGAGTGCCTGGGCGGACCTGACCTCTGGACCGCTGCCCGACCAGAGCGACATGACAGCGGTGAACGCGACGGCCGGATCCGGCATACCGCCCCGGCGGGGCCACCTGCTGCAGGTGACCATTCCCGCCGACGCCTCGCACTTCAAGCATCGCGGCGAGCTGGTGTACTTGCCGCCGGCGTGGTTCGCCCAGCGCCCGCCGCCCGCACTGCCGGCCGTGATGATGATCGGCGGTGAGTTCAACACCCCCGCCGACTGGCTGCGCTCCGGGGACGCGATCAACAGCGTCGACGAGTTCGCGGCCACACACGGCGGCAATGCACCTGTGCTGGTGTTCGTCGACTCGGGTGGTTCGTTCAACAACGACACCGAATGCGTCAACGGCCCCCGAGGTAACGCCGCCGACCATCTGACCGAAGACGTGGTGCCGTATGTGATCTCACACTTCGGTGTCAGCTCCGAGCCGTCGCACTGGGGTGTCGTCGGCTGGTCCATGGGCGGCACCTGCGCGGTCGACCTGACCGCGATGCACCCCGAGAAGTTCAGCGCCTTCGTCGACATCGCCGGTGATCTCGGACCCAACGCCGGAACCCGCGCCCAGACCATCAAGCGACTGTTCGGTGGCAACGTCGATTCCTGGGCGGCGTTCGACCCGTCAACTGTGATCGCCAAACACGGCCGCTATTCCGGGGTTTCGGGGTGGTTCACGGTCAACGGCAGCGCCACAGTGGCGGATACCGGCGGCCAGTTCGCCGACGCGAAGTCGCTGTGCGCGCTGGGCCAGGCCCACGGCATCGACTGCGCCGTGGTCACCGAGCCCGGCCGACATGACTGGCCGTTCGCCGGGAAGGTGTTCGCGACTGCGCTACCCTGGCTGGCCGGGCGGCTGAGCACACCGGGAGTGCAGCCGGTTGGGTTCCCGAACGTGTGATCACGGATTTGGGCCATGTGGTGTGGCGCCCGGCTGTGAGCGACAACGGCTGCGAAAGGACGCGAACTATGACAGCGACCCCCGTCCCAGCCCGATCAGGTCCGGTCGCCCGCCTCCGCCGCGCGGTGTTCGCCCGGCACGCCAACCCGTTGAGCGCCTGGACTCGGTGGGCGACGACGCCGCTGATCCTGGTTCCGGTGTGGCGACGGTCGTGGCGTGATGCGGGGTGGGTGTCGGTGTGGTTCGCGCTGAACCCGGTCATCTTTCCCGAGCCGGCCGATCAGGCGGCCTGGTCGACGCGCGCGATGCTCGGCGAGGAGCAGTGGGTCACCGATCGACCGCGAGACGCCGCTCTGCTGGTGAACCTGGCCGGTGCCGCCGCGGCCGCGGCCGCACTGGTGAGTGCCCGCCGCCGACGGTTGCTGCCGACAGTTGGCGCGATTGCGGTCGCGATGGCGCTGACCATGGGCTACTGGGAATTGATGGTCCGCTACTTCGACCGCCGCCGGTAACGTGTCGAAGATGGGTGACCATCCGACCGACCCGCCGGCCGATCCCGGTTTCGACGACGCGGGCGTGCCCACCTTCGAATCGGTGCGCGAGAAGATCGAGCGCCGCTTTGAGACCTCGATCGGCGCCCAGGAGCTGGATTCCGAGACCCCGGAGGGCCGCAGCGTCGAGAAGGACTTCGAGGACCGGCAGCGTGCGGCCGCCGAGAAGCTGGAGCAGATCCGCAAGTCGATGCACGAGGGTGAGCACTGACCGGTGCGGACTTTCACCGTCGCCGAACGGCGAAACCGTTTGGCGCGCAGGCATTTCCTGGCCCCCGACACCGCGGCTGAGACGATCACCCGGATCGCGGCCACCCTGGTCGGCCTGCACGCCACCGACCCCGCCACCCCGTATCTGTCGTTGTGGGCGCGGTCGGCCCCGTTCACCGTCGCCGACTTGAACGCAGCACTGTATGAAAAACGCTCACTGGTCAAGCATCTGGCGATGCGCCGCACACTGTGGGTGTTCGACCCGTCCGATCTTCCCGCCGTGCAGGCCGCAGCCAGCGACAAGGTGGCCGACACCGAGCGGCGCCGGCTGATCGCCGATGTCGCCAAGGCTGGTGTGGCCGATGACGGCGAGCACTGGCTGACCCGAGCCTGCGCCGCGGTGCTGGCGCACCTCGATGAACACGGCCCGACCAGCAGCACCGAGCTGCGGGCGGCCCTGCCCGAACTGGCCGGAACCTACGATCCCGCACCCGGCAAGTCCTACGGCGGACAGACGCACCTGGCCCCGCGAGCGCTGACCGTGCTCGGCGCGCAAGGCGACATCGTGCGCGGACCCAACGACGGAGGCTGGACCTCGTCGCGGCCCCGATGGGCTAGCGCCGCAGACTGGCTCGGGCAGCCCGGCACCCCGATGACCTCCGAGCCGGCGCAGACCCAGCTGATCGGCACCTGGCTGCGCGCGTTCGGCCCGGCCACCGCCGAGGACATCAAGTGGTGGTTCGGCACTACCAAGACCGCGGTCCGAAAGGCGTTGAACGACATCGGCGCGGTGGACGTCGACCTGCACGGCGCGCCCGGCTATGCGCTGCCCGACGACCTGGAACCCGAGCCCGAGCCCGAACCGTGGGGTGCGTTGCTGCCGGGGCTCGATGTCACCACGATGGGCTGGTATCACCGGGACTGGTACCTCGGCGAGCACCGCGCTCAGCTCTTCGACAACAACGGCAACGCCGGCCCCACGGTGTGGTGGAACGGGCGGATCGTCGGCGGCTGGTATCAGAACGCCGCCGCCGAGGTCGTGTTGCAGCTCCTCGATGACCCAGGCCGGGCGGCCCGTTCTGCGTTGGAGAAGCGGGCGCGCGAGCTCACCGCGTGGCTGGACGGGGTGCGGGTGCCCCCGCGGTTCCCGTCGCCGCTGGTGAAGGCGGCACAGCGCTGAGGGCCTAGTCTCGCGAAGCGGTGAACTGCTTCTTGAGCATCGCGTACCCCCAGGCCAGTACCAGCCAGGGCGCGATCAACCACGGGCTGTTCAGCAGAATGAACTTGACGCCCAGATCCATGAAGCTGGCGGTGTTGATCGACGGGAAGCCGGCGATGATCTCGGTGCCGTAGTAATACCAGGTCAGGACGGTGTGCGTGACGGCTGTCGACATCACCAGCAGGGTTCCCCGGTAGTCGGTGAACTTGGACCGGAACAGCAGGACGAGTCCGGTGACGCCCACGCAGGCATTGATCACCGACAGCACCTCGATCATCAAGAAGTTGGGTTCGGCGTCCAGATAGCGCAGGTCACCACCGTCGATGTAGTTCCACCAGGGATACGCCCACGCCGCATCGCGGGCGCCGACGATGGCCTTGTGCAGGATCAGCCAGCCGAGCTCCCAGGTCAGATGCGTGACGTAGGAGCAGATCACGAACGGCAGAACAACCGCCTGGAGGCGTTGAAATCGGGTCCACGTCCGAAGTGACGGCAGCGGCAGGAACGCCGCAAAAATGCCCAGGAAGTAGGCAGCGGTTGCCTGCACGACCATGGCATCGGCAATGAGGGGACGGTCGACGCTGCTGTGAAATGCCAAGTAGCTGTACATCGGAAACGCCAGGGCCAGCGAGCCGAACGCCACCATCCATACGATGCGCAGTCCGCGCGACCGCGGAAGTATCACCGAAATCTCCGGTGAGTTTTCCCGGCTCAGCTCTGCGGTCGCCATCAGCGCACCTCTCCTGTCTCGATCAAATATTCCTAGTAATCATAGTTCTGTTATACAGAATCATAATTACTGTGGCACCGTAGCACCCCGTGGACACTCAGCCAACGGTCGATCGAGAGCAGGTGGCCGCCATGGGAACGAACCGATCCACGCAGCCGATCGCCGACATGTCCGACGCACGCAGGGCCATGTATCACCAGCAGATCGTGGCTGCAGCCGAGTACGAGTTCAGCCGCAACGGCTTCGCCGCCGCACGGGTGAGCGACATCGCCAAGACCGCCGGGGTCTCACTGGCGACGGTCTACAAGTACTTCGGCGGCAAAGACGAGATCTGGGACGCCCTCAACGCCGCGCGCATGCAGGAGTTCGTCGCCGCCGTGCGCGTACGCACAGACGAAATCGACTCCCCGCTTGAGGCGATCCTGGTCGGGGCGCGTGCCGAGGTTGAATTCTTCGCAGCACACCCCCACTTTCTGCAGCTGCACATCAATGAGGGCTTGAGCTGGGCATCGGCCTCAGCCGAATTGGGCCGAGGTGGTCAGCGGGCAGCGTGGCGAACGGGTATGGACATGATCACTCGAGCGGCCGAGGTCGCGGTGGACGCAGGTCAGATCATCCACCTGCCTCCGCGAATCGCTGCGGCACTGGTCATCTCGGCCTTACAGATTTGGCTCACCGAATGGGTCTCTGCGGGCAAGACGGAGCCGATAGAGGCTGTCGCCGACGCTGTCGTGCGGCACTTGCGAGTCAGCCTCGGCGCTGAGCCGGCTTAGCTGAGCAGCACCGCCCCTAGGCGCTGGCCTTGCGCCGCCGTTTGACGGCTTTGGCGGGTTTGGCCGGGGCGCCGAGGATTTCGGCGAGGAACTTGCCCGTGTAGCTCTCCGGCACCGCCAGCACATCCTCCGGTGTTCCGCTGGCCACCACCGTGCCGCCGCCCGCACCACCTTCGGGCCCCATGTCGATGATCCAGTCCGCGGTCTTGATCACGTCCAGGTTGTGCTCGATGACGATCACCGTATTGCCTTTGTCGACAAGGCCGTTGATGACGCCCAGCAGTTTGGCGATGTCCTCGAAGTGCAGCCCGGTGGTGGGTTCGTCGAGGATGTAGACCGTCCGTCCGGTGGAGCGCTTCTGCAACTCCGAGGCGAGCTTGACCCGCTGTGCCTCTCCCCCGGACAGCGTCGGCGCCGGCTGGCCCAGCCGCACGTAGCCGAGCCCGACGTCGACCAGGGTGCGCAGGTAGCGGTGGATGCTGGTGATCGGCTCGAAGAACTCCGCCGCCTCCTCGATCGACATGTCGAGCACCTCGGCGATGGTCTTGCCCTTGTAGTGCACCTCCAGGGTCTCCCGGTTGTAGCGGGCGCCGTGGCAGACCTCGCAGGGCACATACACGTCGGGCAGGAAGTTCATCTCGATCTTGATGGTGCCGTCACCGGTGCACGCCTCACAGCGGCCGCCCTTGACGTTGAACGAGAATCGCCCGGGCTGATAGCCGCGCACCTTGGCCTCGGTGGTCGCGGCGAACAGGGTGCGGATCTTGTCGAACACCCCGGTGTAGGTGGCCGGGTTGGACCGCGGGGTGCGACCGATCGGTGACTGATCGACCCGCACCAGCTTGTCCAGGTGGTCCAGGCCGGTGATCCGAGTGTGCCGGCCGGGCACCTGGCGGGCGCCGTTGAGCTTATTGGCCAGCACCGACGCCAGGATGTCGTTCACCAGGGTCGACTTGCCGGAGCCGGACACCCCGGTCACCGCGGTGAGCACCCCGAGCGGGAACGCCACGTCGACGCCGACCAGGTTGTGCTCACGGGCACCGACCACCCCGAGTTGGCGCTTGTGATCCACTGTGCGGCGAACCCCGGGCACCGCAATGCTTTTCGCGCCGGACAGATAGGCCCCGGTGATGGAATCGGTGTTGGTCAGCAGTTCGCGGTAGGTCCCGCTGTGCACGATCTTGCCGCCGTGCTCCCCGGCGGCCGGGCCGATGTCGACGATCCAGTCGGCGTGCGCGATGGTGTCCAGGTCGTGTTCGACGACGATCAGGGTGTTGCCCAGGTCGCGCAGCCGCACCAGGGTTTCGATCAGCCGGCGGTTGTCACGCTGGTGCAGGCCGATCGACGGTTCGTCGAGCACGTAGAGCACCCCGACCAGACCTGAGCCGATCTGGGTGGCCAGTCGAATACGTTGCGCCTCACCGCCGGACAGCGTCCCGGCAGCCCGGGACAGGCTCAGGTACTCCAACCCGACGTCGAGCAGAAAGCTCAGCCGCGACTGGATCTCCTTGAGCACCTGACCGGCGATGGCCTGCTCGCGTGTTCCCAGCGTCAGCGCGTTGAGGAAGTTCGCGCAGTCCGCGATCGACAGATCACACACCTGCGCAATGGATTTGCTGCCGTAGTCACCGGCGGCCAACGTCACCGCCAGGATCTCCGGCTTGAGGCGGGTGCCGGCGCATTCCGGGCACGGCACGTCACGCATGAAACCGGCGTAGCGTTCCTTCATCTGCTCGGACTCGGTCTGCTCCATCTTGCGCTGCAGGAACGCCATCACACCTTCGAACTCGGTGTAGTAGGAGCGGGTTCGGCCGTAGCGGTTGCGGTAACGCACGTGGACCTGCTCGTCGGAGCCCTCCAGGATCGCCTTGCGGGCCTTGGCCGGCAGCTTGCGCCACGGGGTGTCGACGTCGAAGCCCATCGACGCACCGAGGCTGGCCATCATCCGGGTGAAGTACTCACTGGTGGGGCCCATCGACCACGGTGCCACCGCGCCCTCGGCCAGGGTCCGGTCCCCGTCGGGCACCACCAGGTCGGCGTCGACCTCCTTGCGGATGCCCAGCCCGGCGCATTCGGGGCAGGCCCCGTAGGGCGAGTTGAACGAGAACGACCGCGGCTCCAGGTCGTCGACCGCCAGCGCGTGACCGTTGGGGCAGGCCAGCTTCTCGGAGAACCGCTGCTCGCGATGCGGATGGTGGTCGTCCCGATCGACGAACTCCAGCACCACGATGCCGTCGGCCAGGCCCAGCGCGGTCTCCACCGAGTCGGTGAGCCGCTGCTTGGCCGACTCCTTGACCGTGAGGCGGTCGACGACCACCTCAATGTCGTGCTTCTCCTGCTTCTTGAGCTTGGGCGGGTCGGTGAGCGAGTGCACCACCCCGTCGACCCGGACCCGGCTGTAGCCCTGGGTGTTCAGCTTCTCGAACAGGTCGGCGAACTCACCCTTGCGGGTGCGCACCACCGGGGCCAGCACCTGGAAGCGCAGACCCTCATCCATGGCCAGCACCTGATCGACGATCTGCTGCGGGGACTGGCGGGCGATCCGCTCACCGCAGACCGGGCAGTGCGGTGTGCCGGCGCGGGCGTAGAGCAGCCGCAGGTAGTCGTACACCTCGGTGATGGTGCCGACCGTCGAGCGCGGGTTGCGGTTGGTCGACTTCTGGTCGATGGACACCGCGGGCGACAGGCCCTCGATGAAGTCGACGTCGGGCTTGTCCATCTGGCCGAGGAACTGGCGGGCATACGCCGACAGCGACTCGACGTAACGGCGCTGGCCCTCGGCGAAGATCGTGTCGAAGGCCAGCGAGGACTTTCCCGACCCGGACAGCCCGGTGAATACGATCAACGCATCGCGCGGCAGGTCCAGGTCCACACTGCGCAGGTTGTGTTCACGCGCACCCTTGATGATCAGCCGGTCAGCCACCCGTCCATGCTAGGTGGCGCTACCGACACGCAGCTCACGGCCAGTAGCGTGGCCGGTATGACCTCCCAGATCTCGGTTGACGACACCTACACCGGGCACGTCGAATCCGGAACCGCGGCCCGCCGCACCCTGCCCGGCGTCTCGATCATCAAGACGTCAGTGGGCCCGATGGACAACAACGCCTACCTGGTGACCTGCGCGAACACCGGCAAGACGCTGCTGATCGACGCGGCCAACGACGCCGACACCCTGGTGGCGCTGGTGCGCGACTACGCCCCGGACGTGGACCTGATCGTCACCAGCCACCAGCACTTCGACCACTGGCAGGCGCTGACCGCGGTGGTCGAGGCGACCGGGGCGCCCACCGCGGCGCACGCACTGGACGCCGAACCGCTGCCGGTGGCACCCGACCGGATCCTGGCCGACGGCGACACCGTGACGGTGGGTGACTTGTCCTTCGACGTGATCCACCTGCAGGGCCACACCGAGGGCTCGGTGGCGCTGGCGCTGGACGGCGCGGCCACCGGCGGGGTGACACAGCTGTTCACCGGGGATTGCCTTTTTCCGGGTGGCGTCGGAAAGACTTGGCAGCCCGGAGATTTCGAGCGCCTGCTGGGTGACGTGAGCCACAAGGTGTTCGACCGGTTCGACGACGACACCGTCGTCTACCCCGGACACGGGGACGACACGACACTCGGGGCCGAGCGTCCGCACCTTGAGGAATGGCGGGCGCGCGGCTGGTAATGCCGATCTGGGCCGCCCCTGGTTAACCGAAACAGGAAGGCGTAGCCCGGTGTTAAAGACCCGGTGATCGGGCCTCGCACCTGGGCCGGACCTCGCATTCTGCGTGCACTCGATACGACTACCGTTCAGGCGTTGCACGCGGAGAGGAAACAAGTCATGGCTGTCGACGACGACGCGACCCCAGAGACACCGGCCGACGCGCCCCTGCCGACCACCGAGCTCGACCCGGCGCCGACCACTGCGGACGGCCCGCTGGCCTACAGCGCTCACACCACGAGCATTCCCGTGGTCGACTATCAGGCACCGCGGATACAGCCCATGTGGATCGCTGTGCTGGTGGTGTTGGCCGCCGTCGGGGTGGCCGCCGCGGCGTTCTTCCTCGGCCGAACCACTGCACCACCAGAGCCGTCGACGATCCCGCCGCCGGCGGCCTCGACAACTGTCCCCCCGCCCACCGTGGCGCCGACGTCGTCCCCGCCCGAGCCCGTCGCCTCACCGGCCGCACCCGCGCCGCCACCACCCGCGGTGGCCGCGCCGGCGCCACCGCCGGCCGTCGCCACCTCGGTGCCCCCGCTGGCCACCCCTCAGGCCCGCATCGCCGAACCCATCATCTGCTCACTGCACAACCAATACCCGCAGATGCAACCCGTCGACCTGGCTCTGAGTCTCGTCGACCGAGGGATCTACAGCACCTACGCCGACGCCCAGGTGGTCGTCGACCTGGTGCTCGCCGACGGCTGCCACGGAATCTAACCACCATCGAAGGAAAACACCCATGCACAAACTGATGATCGCCGCCGCGGCCCTCGCCGCACTGGCCCCCCCGACCTGAGTCGGGGGCGCCGGGCACTGCTGCGGCGGTCGGACCATGCACTGGCCACCCGTTCCCCGACCTCGCGCAACCCCCTCTTTTGCTGGCGTCTGCCGAAAGTTTGCTGGGAACCCGCATGTTGGTGAGTCCATCCGAGGCTGCCAACCGGTAGTTCACTAGGCAGGACAGGCCTCCAGGTCCAGATTCCACTCAGTCGTGACAGTGAGAAGCGGACCGGGAGCGGGGTCGGTCAGAGGAATGCTTTCGCCTATGGCCCCCGCATCTCCGCGGCCCTCAAATAGGGCCACACACGGTTGAGCGTCAAGCCGAGACAAAAACCTCACGGCAGCCACCCCGCCGTTGTAGAGGTCACCAGCAATGGTTTGCGTAACCAGGCGACGACTACTCGTGATTTCGTGCAGATCAAGATGTTGCATACCATTCTCGACCAGAAGCGGGGCATGCCTGTCTTCTATCTCTTGACGCACCGCCCCGTCGGTTAGGTCAATCATCGGGCCGTCAAGTCTTAGCAGTGCTGAAGCTAGTACGTTCTGGCGGCGCCAGCTCGCGGTCACCGGCTCCGAGGCGAAGTCGTCAGCCGCTTCGGGCCCGTATCGATCGATATGTCTGAGCTTGGCACCGAGATTTGGCCGGAGGTCTGCCAGCACTTCGCGGAGGCACGTTTCGGGCAAGTCCGCCAGATAGAGAGTGCGGAAGCGGTGGTGAACGTCATCGAAGCGATGGCTGAAGCTGTATAGCTCGAGCGGCGTGAATTCAAGTGGACTTGCGTGGTAGCCAACTCGCCACAACAGCAGTTCGGAGTCGACTTTGGTCACGCCTGAAAGCTAGCGACCTGTCTAGCCGCTTGCACGACCACCGCGAAATCAGCCGTGTCGGACGCGCCGCCGAGAACTTCGACGGGCGCACGATCGTCGAGACGTGTGTTCGTGCCAAACAACCAGGCCCGAGCAGTCTTGTCGTCGTACGCATCAGCAAGCATTCGGACAACTTTGTAGCCCTCACGCAGCCTGCGTTCGGTTACCTCGTGTGGCTGTGGGCCGCCCGCCCGCGCGTATCGGCCGATTTGTTTTGCATCGGCAAGTCCTGCGAGGGCTGCGGCAATTCGTTGCCCAACCGCTCCCTGCAGGTAGCTGGCGATTTCACGAATCGGGCGGGTTGTGGCCTCGAAATCGAGTTTCTCAGCGGCGCTAGCTGTTAGAACAGACATTCTGGCACCTCCGGATGGGCTGTATCCACCCGCAAGGCTACCACCAGAACTACGCTAAACACCACCAGGGAAACCCCCCAAAACAACACCACATGTCGAGCGCCCGCATCTGGCCGAATGGCGCGAACGGGGTTGGTGAGTCTTCCCCGAATTACCCGGTGGTGTGAACGATCAGCACGTCGATCTTGGACCGCCGCGACACGTTGGCCGGCACCGACCCGAGCAGCCGCCCGGCGATAGTGCTCAACCCGACGTTGCCGACCACCAGCAGGTCGGCTTTGACCGACTCCGCCAGTTCCACCAGCGCGTCGACCGGAGCGCCGACGATGGCCTTCTCCTCCACCTCGTTGGCCCCGGCGGCGACAGCGCGCTCCTTGGCCTCCTTGAGGATCGCGTAGATGGGCGCGCTGCCGGACGCCTTGTAGCTCTCGTCCTTGAGAGCGTCGACGGCCCGCGGGTCGTCGGCGTGCGGCAGGTAGGCGGTGGCGATGACCACCTTCGCGCCCTCACCAGACGCCAGGTGACCGGCCCGGTCGACGGCACGAAGCGAAGAATCCGAGCCGTCCGTGCCGACCACCACCGTCTTGTAGCCGCTCATCCGTAACCCTCCCGGTGCATTGTTGCCGTATTCGCTAGTAAGCCATGGCGACATTAACGCGTCAGCGGCCCCGATGGGGGCGATTGGCGTCACATGTCGCCTGCGTCCCTGCACACACATCGGCCCTGACCGGCCCCGAAACCGGGTTTCACGCCCGTCGTGACGTGGCTGACACCGTGCGCTGAGCGGTAGCGTGAGATGTCGTGGGATGCCATGGCCTGCACACCGAGCGATAGCGCACGTCGTTGAGCCTGGTACTGACCCCAGCCCCGGTGAGCACGGCGGCCGAGCCGCTACGCCGCCGGCGGAAGTCGCCGGATGCGCTCGTGATCGCGGTGCTGGCGACGGTGATCAGCGGCATCGGGGCGAGCCGGCCGTCGTTGTGGTTCGACGAGGCGGCCACGATCTCGGCGTCGACGCATCGGTCTCTGCCCGAGCTGTGGCGCCTGTTGACCCACATCGATGCGGTGCACGGCCTGTACTACCTGTTCATGCACGGCTGGTTCAGCGTCTTTCCGGCCACCGAATTCTGGGCGCGGTTGCCCAGCTGCCTGGCAGTCGGCGTCGGGGCCGCCGGCGTGGTCGTCTTGTCTCGCCGGTTCGCCGACCGGCGGGTGTCGGTGTGCGCAGGCGTGCTGTATGCGGTACTCCCGCGGATGACGTGGGCCGGCGTCGAAGCGCGCCCGTATGCGTTCGCGGCGATGGCCGCGGTCTGGCTCACCGTGCTGTGGGTGAGCGCCGCGCGCCGGAACACCGGGGCGCGGTGGGCGGGTTACGGCGTGGCCCTGGTGGCGTCGACGCTGCTGAACACCTTCACGGTGCTGATGGTGGCGGTGCATGCGGTCATGCTGTGGGTGCCCGGAGGCGAACGCTCGGCGAAGCGGCGTTTTGCGGCCACGGTCGGTGTCGCGCTGGCGGTGCTGGCCCCGTTCCTGTGGTTCAGTCAGCGACAGATCTGGCAGGTCGCGTGGATCGACCCGCTGAACCCGCACACCGTCATCGAAATCGCGCAGCAGCAATTCTTCGACAAGAGCGTGCCGTTCGCGATCCTGTCTTGGCTGCTGATCGCCGCCGCGGCCATCGCCGTTCGGACCGGGGCCCGCCCGGCGCCCGCCGACGACTCACGACAGCTGGTGATCCTGTGCGCCGCCTGGCTGATCATCCCCACCGTGGCCAGCGTGGCCTATTCGGCGATGGTGAAACCCATCTACTACCCCCGATACCTGATCTGCACGGCACCCGCGATGGCGATTCTGTTGGCCGTTGCCGTCACCACGATCGCCGGGTCGCGGCGCGCCGTCGCCGGCGTCGTCGCGTTACTGGTCATCGCAGCGGCGCCCAATTACGTTGTCAATCAGCGTGATCGGTACACCAAGGAAGGCTGGGACTACAGCGCGGTGGCCGACGTGATCGACGCGCACGCCCGGCCCGGGGACTGCCTGCTGGTCGACAACACCACCAGGTGGATGCCCGGCCCGATCCGGGCGCTGCCGGCCGGGCGGCCCGCGACGTTCGCCAAGCTGCAGGATCCGGGCCTGGGGCCGCGCCGGCAGAGTCTGGGCCGGCTCTGGGACGGGCACTTGGCGGTGTGGGCCCTGGCCGATCAGCTCACCGGCTGCCCGGCGATCTGGACGATCACCGATCACGACCGTTCCCTGCCGGCCCATCAGGTTGCGGCGATGCTGCCGGTGGGCACACGGTTCGCCCGAACGCCCGACGGCCGGGTACTGCGCCAGCTGGGCTTCCACGTCATCGAACGCTGGCAGTTCACCTACTCCCAAGTGATCAAGTCCACCCGGTGAACCGGCAAGACCCCCCTCAGGCGCCGGGGACCAGCGGATCGGCACCGCGGGCGGCCCGATAGGCCACCACGCACCCCAGGGCGGCCATGGCAGCGAAGATCGCGAACAACCAGCGGGCCGCCGGCAGACCGGTCTCGATGGCGGTGTTGACCACCAGGCCGGCGAAGCCCGCACCGAACGCCCCGCCGATCAGCGCCACGGTGTTGATCGCGGCGGCGGCCGTACCACCCTCGGCGGGATCGTCGACGCAGCTCATCGCCCACGCCGACAGATGTGGCCAGCCGGCGCCGACGCCGATCCCGACGACCAGCAACGCTATCGCCCAGATCGCACCGACCGCGGTGGGGTTGTAGTGGTTCATCCGGGTGAACGCAACCACTGCCAGACCGGCCGACATCACCAGCGGTGTGCTGATCACCAGCCCGATGACCACCCGCACCTTGCTGACCGAAGCACTGGCGATCTCGCTGATCGTCCAGCCGGTGGACAGCGCGGCGCCCAGGAATCCGGCCATCACCGGCGGCAGGTGGGCCAACCGCTGCCCGAGCAGTGGGATGTACAGGTTGGCCTTGGTAGTGGCCATCAGCAGGCCCAACGTCACGTAGATCCACTTCTCCCGACCCGGGTGGAAGGCGCTGGGCGGCAGCACCGCCGCCGACGAGCGCCGATCCAGGACCAGGAACACCCACAGCAGGGCCCCGCCGGCGACCAGCAGAGCGGCCGCACCGAAGAGGCTGCGCGGCAACTGCGCAACACTGACCGCCAGTGCGGCCGCACCCAGCAACAGCAGCGAGCGCACCGGAATCTTCATGGCTTCGCCCCGGTGGCCGCCGCGGCTCGCCGGCATCACCACCGTCACCGCCGCGGCCATCACCCCGGACAGCACCACCATGACACCGAATGCCCACCGCCAGAGGCCGAACTGGGCGAACAAACCACCGGCCGCCGGCCCGACCAGGGTGCCGACACCCCACATGGCCGATACCAGCCCCGACGCCCGGGTCCACAGCCAGCTGGGTAGGACCGCGTTGATCAGCGCGTAGCCCAGGCCGGCCAATAGGCCACCGCCCATGCCCTGCAGGGTTCGGCCGACCAGCAGGACCTCCATCTGGGGAGCCATAGCGCACACCACGCCGCCGGCGCCGAACGCCAGCAGTCCCAGCAGGTAGGACGACCGGGAACCGATCCGGACCAGCACCGGGTTGGCTGCCGCAGCGGCGAGCACCGACCCGACCAGATACAGCGTGGTCACCCAGGAGTAAAACCGCTCACCGCCGATGTCTCTGACGGTGCTGGGCAACAGGCTGACCGTCAGGAACTCGTTGGTCGCGTACAGGGCCACGCCCCCGGCCAGCACGGCCGAGGTGCCCAGGTACCGCTTTCCGAGCAGCTCGCGCCAGCTGCCAGCGTTTACAGCGGAGTCGGTTGTCACCGCTTCAGTCAGATCCACCACCACTTGCAGTCAATCACGGATCCCCACAACACGCGAAAATGCACCCCGTGCTGGCGCGTCACTTGATCCCGGCCGCGTCCATACCCCGCAATTCCTTCTTGAGGTCGGCGATCTCATCGCGGATTCGCGCGGCGAGCTCGAATTGCAAGTCACGGGCCGCGTTCATCATCTGCTCGGTGAGGTCCTTGATCAGGTCGGCCAGTTCGGCGCGCGGCATGGCCGCGGTGTCGCGGCCCTCGAACACCCCGGCACTTACCGCCCGGCCCGGCTCGCCCTGCGCGCGCCGCCCACGGGAGGCATTGCGCCCCGACCCGGCGATTTCGACAGTCTCACTGTCGGCCGCCTCCCGGTACACCTGGTCGAGGATGTCGGCGATCTTCTTGCGCAGCGGCTGCGGGTCGATACCCTTCGCCTCGTTGTAGGCGACCTGCTTGGCCCGGCGTCGTTCGGTCTCGTCGATGGCCTCCCGCATCGAGTCGGTGATCTTGTCGGCGTACATGTGCACTTCGCCGGAGACGTTGCGGGCGGCCCGGCCGATGGTCTGGATCAGGCTGCGGGTTGAGCGCAGGAAGCCCTCTTTGTCGGCGTCGAGAATCGACACCAACGACACCTCCGGGAGGTCGAGGCCCTCCCGCAGCAGGTTGATCCCGATCAGGACGTCGTAGTCGCCGAGCCGCAGCTGACGCAGCAGCTCTACCCGGCGCAGCGTGTCGACCTCGGAGTGTAGGTAGCGCACCCGGATCCCCATCTCCAGCAGGTAGTCGGTGAGGTCTTCGGCCATCTTCTTGGTCAGCGTGGTCACCAGGACCCGCTCGTCGGCCTCGGCCCGTTGCCGGATCTCGGCGATCAGGTCGTCGATCTGCCCCTTGGTGGGTTTGACCACCACTTTCGGGTCGACCAGGCCGGTCGGGCGGATCACCTGCTCGACGAACTCGCCTTGCGCCTGGGCCAGCTCGTAGGGCCCGGGGGTGGCCGACATGTAGACCGTCTGCCCGATCCGGTCGGCGAACTCCTCCCAGGTCAGGGGCCGATTGTCGCAGGCTGACGGGAGCCGGAAGCCGAACTCGACCAGGTTGCGCTTGCGCGACATGTCGCCCTCATACATGCCGCCGATCTGCGGCACGGTCACGTGCGACTCGTCGATGACGAGCAGGAAGTCCTCCGGGAAGTAGTCCAGCAGGGTCGCCGGGGGTGTGCCGGCCCCGCGACCGTCGATGTGGCGCGAATAGTTCTCGATGCCCGAGCAGAAGCCCACCTGGCGCATCATCTCGATGTCGTAGTTGGTGCGCATCCGCAGTCGCTGGGCCTCCAGCAGCTTGCCGTGGCCTTCCAGCTCGTCGAGCCGGGCGGTCAGTTCCTCCTCGATGGTGGAGATCGCCTGCGTCATCCGCTCCGGGCCGGCCACATAGTGGGTGGCCGGGAAGATCCGCAGCGAATCAACCTTGCGCACCACGTCCCCGGTGAGCGGATGCAGGTAATACAGCGCCTCGATCTCGTCGCCGAAGTACTCGATGCGGACGGCGAGCTCCTCATAGGACGGGATGATCTCGACGGTGTCGCCGCGCACCCGGAACGAGCCGCGGGTGAACGACATGTCGTTGCGGCTGTACTGGACGTCGACCAGCAGCCGCAGCAGGCCGTCGCGCGGCACCTCGGCACCGACCTGCAGCTCGACCGAGCGGTCCAGATAGGACTGCGGGGTGCCCAGACCGTAGATGCACGACACCGACGCCACCACCACCACATCGCGCCGCGACAGCAGGCTCGAGGTCGCCGAATGACGCAGCCGCTCCACGTCGTCGTTGATGGAGCTGTCCTTCTCGATGTAAGTGTCGGTCTGCGCGATGTACGCCTCCGGCTGGTAGTAGTCGTAGTAGGAGACGAAGTATTCGACGGCGTTGTGCGGCAACATCTCTCGGAGCTCATTGGCGAGCTGCGCAGCGAGCGTCTTGTTCGGGGCCATCACCAGGGTGGGCCGCTGCAGCCGTTCGATCAGCCAGGCCGCGGTGGCCGACTTACCGGTGCCGGTGGCGCCGAGCAGCACCACGTCCTTCTCCCCCGCCAGGATGCGCCGTTCCAGGTCGGCGATGGCGGTCGGCTGGTCACCGGCCGGCTGATATTCACTGACGACGTCGAAACGGCCACCGGCCCGCACGACGCCTTCGACAGCGTCGGCGGGCGGCCGGTACTCCGAATGCGCGACGACGGGGTGTTCCGTTGCGAAAGCCACGAACCCAGGGTAAGCCGCCCGACCGACGATGCAGAGCGCGCCAGCGCGATGAGGAGGAGCCGGGCAATAGTCTGGGTGTCTGACAGGGAGAGGCGGTCAGCGGTGCATCCACCCAAACACGAGACGTTCGACCTGGTCGCGTACACCAACACCGACCCGAAAGGGGTGGTGCGAGACGTCGACGTCTATACCGTGCAGCCGTGGGGCCTCTACCTGGCCCGACCCACCCCGGGCCGGGCCCAGTTCCACTACCTGGAGTCGTGGCTGCTGCCCACCCTGGGGCTGCGCGCGACTGTCTTCCACTTCAACCCGGGCCACGAACGTGACCAGGACTTCTATCTCGACGTCGGCGACTACACCCCGGGGCCGGCACTGTGGCGCTCCCGGGACCACTATCTGGACCTGGTGGTGCGCACCGGGCGCGACGTCGAGCTCACCGACATCGACGAGCTGATGGTCGCCGTGCGAGAGGGCCTGCTCAGTCAGGAAGACGCCGAGCAGGCGGTCGCCCGCGCCGTCGCCGCCGTCGACGGCCTGGCCCGCAACGGCCACGACCTTTCGCGCTGGCTGACCGGCCTGGGCATGCCGGTGTCCTGGCCGGTCAGCGACGGGCTTTCCGGGTCGCCACCGAAAAGTTAGGTAATCTCGTCAAGATGAAAGCCAACCTGCGAATCGGTGTCGCCACCGCGACGACCGCGGCCCTGCTGGGATGCGGTCAGCTGATCCCGGTGCCGGCAGCGGCAGCCGACGAGCTGCACAACGTCACCTATATCGCGCGGGTCGACGCCTGGACCAGCGGCAGTGTGGCCACCTTCATGCTCAACGACTACCAGACCGCCAGCGGCGACATCGATGCCTTCGGCTCACCGTTCGAGGCCAACGCGGTGCTGTCCGATCCGAGCAAGGCCGGCATGGTGATCCGGCTGCGCTGGCCGGCCGCGGCGAATGTGCACTGCGAGATCCACGTGGACGACACCGTCGCGGTGAAGAGCGACCGCTACATCACCACTTGGAAGGACAGCAGCGACCCGCGCAACGGCGCGATGCTGTGCGGCGCCCTGATCAGCAGCATGGCCTGACGGCCTTAAGGCCGTCAGTCGGTCTCGTCGGCCCGCCGCAGATGGATGTTGGTGGGCCGCCCCGGATCTGCGGAGCCGTGAAGCCGTTTCTCCCACAACGCCGGATCGTCATCGGGGCCGGCGGGCGGGTCGGCGGTGATCGCCGCGACCCGGGGGTAACCCGCGGCCAGCAGAGGCTCGGCGAGTTCGTCTGCGACGGTGAGGGATTCCACCGTGAGCTGAACGTCGATGACATCCGGGGCGTCGCGCCCGGGCACCGCGGTGGGACCGACATGGTCGACGCGCAGCGCCCGGTGCCCGCACGTGGTCCGCAGCCGGGCCAGAATCCGCTGCGCCTGGTCGGGCCAGGTCGGATCGGCCGGCACCGACTGCGTCGGCGACGGCACGGTGCGGTGGGCCGCGAGGTTGTCGGCGAACGGCTGGATGCGCTGCTGCCACAACTGCAGCGCCTGCGCCGCCAGGTCGTCGGGGTCCCCGGAGTTGTCCAGCCAGACGTCGGCGACCGCGCGGCGCTGCGGCTCGGTGGCCTGCGCGGCGACACGTGCCCGCGCGTCGTCCTCGGGCATGCCCCGGTATTGCAGGAGCCGGGCCACCCGGACTTCGACGTCGGCGTGCACCACGATCACCAGCGGGAACATCGGCGCCATCTGCGACTCGACCAGCAGTGGGATGTCCTCGACGATGATCGCTGGGTTCTCGGCATCATCCGACGCCATTGCGATCAATTCGCTGCGGCGCCGCGCCACCAGTGGGTGCACGATTCCGTTCAGCGTCGCCCGCTTGTCGTCGTCGCTGAAGGCGATCGCGGCCAGCGCCGGACGGTCCAGTGCCCCGTCCGGTAGCAGGATCCCCGGCCCGAAGGCCTCGACCAATGCGGTCAGGCCCTCGGTACCGGGTTCCACCACTTCACGGGCGATGACGTCGCCGTCGACGACGATGGCGCCGTACCGGCTGAAGGTGGCCGACACCGTCGACTTACCCGCGCCGATACCACCGGTCAGACCGATACGCAGCATCTGCGCCCCTGTCGCCGGGCGCGATTAGGCGCTGTTACCGGCGAGCTTCTCCCGCAGCGCGGCGAGCTGCTCGTCGCTGGCCAGCGAACCGCCGGCCGGTGCGTCGTCGCGGTGCGAGCCGTTGGCGCCGGAGCGCGAGGGCTCGGCGTGCTCGGCGGCGGCGAACTTCTCGATCTGCGCGGTGTGCATCTTGTGCCGGCGCTCGGCCTCGGCGTAGCGGGCCTCCCACTCGGTCCGCTGCTTGTCGAAACCCTCGATCCACTCGTTGGTCTCGGCGTCGAAGCCCTCGGGGAAGATGTAGTTGCCCTGCTCGTCGTAGCTGTCGGCCATGCCGTACTTCGAGGGGTCGAACTCCTCGGTGTAGTCCTCGTTGGCCTGCTTGAGGCTCAGCGAGATCCGGCGGCGGTCCAGGTCGATGTCGATGACCTTGACCATGGCGTCGTCGCCGACCGCGACCACCTGGTCGGGCACCTCGACGTGCTGCTCAGCCAGCTCGGAGATGTGCACCAGGCCCTCGATGCCCTCCTCGACGCGGACGAACGCACCGAACGGCACCAGCTTGGTGACCTTGCCCGGCACGATCTGGCCGATCGCGTGGGTACGGGCGAAGTGGCGCCACGGGTCTTCCTGAGTGGCCTTGAGCGACAACGAAACCCGCTCGCGGTCCATGTCGACGTCGAGCACCTCCACGGTGACCTCGTCGCCTACCTGAACCACCTCGGACGGGTGGTCGATGTGCTTCCAGGACAGCTCGGAGACGTGCACCAGGCCGTCCACCCCGCCCAGGTCGACGAACGCGCCGAAGTTGACGATCGAGGACACCACGCCCTTGCGGACGGCGCCCTTCTGCAGCTGGTTGAGGAACTCGCTGCGCACCTCGGACTGGGTCTGCTCCAGCCAGGCGCGACGGGAAAGCACCACGTTGTTGCGGTTCTTGTCGAGCTCGATGATCTTGGCTTCGATCTCTTTACCGATGTAGGGCTGCAGGTCACGGACCCGGCGCATCTCCACCAGTGAGGCGGGCAGGAAGCCGCGCAGCCCGATGTCGAGGATCAGGCCGCCCTTGACGACCTCGATGACGGTGCCCTTGACGGCCTCGTCCTTCTCCTTGAGCTCTTCGATGGTGCCCCAGGCGCGCTCGTACTGGGCGCGCTTCTTGGACAGGATCAGCCGACCCTCTTTGTCCTCTTTGGTCAGGACCAGAGCCTCGACCTCGTCACCGACGGACACCACCTCGTGGGGGTCGACGTCGTGCTTGATGGACAGTTCGCGGGAGGGGATGACCCCTTCGGTCTTGTAACCGATGTCGAGCAGGACCTCGTCCCGGTCAACCTTGACGATCGTCCCTTCCACGATGTCGCCATCGTTGAAGTACTTGATCGTCTTGTCGATAGCAGCGAGAAAATCCTCAGCCGAGCCAATGTCGTTGATGGCTACTTGCGGCGAGGTGATGGTGGGACTTGGCATGTGTTGGGTTGCTCCGGACACTGTGGCGTAGTAGGGACGGGGTGTTGTCACGCACGCTGGGCATGCGGTGGCCCACGACGTTGGCCTAGGACTAGTCGAGGACTACCTGTTGAGGCTACTCGACGCGTTGCACGCTGGACAAACCGGTGGTCTACGCTGCGTCGCTATGCGTCAGATGCGGAACCGCCGGAAGGTTGGAGCGCCGCTGTTCGTCATCGTCCTGCTCAGTGTCCTCACCGCGTTGCTGCTGCTGTTGTTCACCGCGGCGAACCCGGGCGGCACGCTGACCGCGCTGGTCCTGGCCAGCATCGCGATGCTGGTGGTGCTGTTCTGCTATCGGTGGCTGGACCGGTGGGAGCCCGAGCCACGCCGGCTGCTGCAGCTGGCCTTCCTGTGGGGCGCGTCGATCGCAGTGGTGCTGGCGGTGGGACTGGAGACGTTCGGGTCGTCGGTGGCCACGGTGCGGCCGCTGGTGTCGAAGACCTTCGACATGGCGGCCATCCAGGCGCCGTTCATCGAGGAGGCCGCCAAGGGCCTGTTCCTGCTGATCATGCTGACCGGCCGCCGGCGCCACGAGCTGAATTCGCTGACCGACTGCATGGTCTACGCGGGCATCACGGCGGTGGGATTCGCCTGGATGGAAGACATCGTCTACATCGCGCCCGCCGACTCGCCGTCCCAGATGGCCGCGGTGGCCGTCGCACGGCTGATCTTCGGGCCGTTCGCGCATCCGCTGTTCACCACGATGACGGGCATCGGGGTGTTCTTCGCGCTGCGCCGCCGCAGCTTCTGGTCGAAGGCTTTCGTGATCCTGCTCGGCTATCTCGCAGCGGTGGGCATGCACGCCCTGTGGAACGCGTCCCTGGCGATGGGCGGCCCCCGATACTTCCTGACGACCTACCTGTTCTGGATGGTTCCGGTGTTCCTGCTGATGGTGGTGCTGGGCATCGTGAGTCGCCGGCACGAGCAGCACCTGGTCGCCACCAAACTGCCTGCCATGGTGGTCGGCGGTCTGATCAGCCCGAACGAGGAGACCTGGCTGGGGTCTATCCGGGCCCGCAAGCACGCGATCCGCGAAGCGAAACGCGTCGGGGGTCAGCCCGCGGCCCGCAGCGTGAAGAAGTTCGCTGCCCAGGTCGTCGAGTTGGCGTTCGTGCGCGACCGCATCGACCGCGGCTTCGGCGACCCCGAGGTGTTCGCCCTCCAGCATGAGGACGCCTACGGACTGGTGGCCGCTCGGGCGGCGGCGCCGGTGCTGCACACGATGGCCGGCTACCGCTCACCGCTGCCGGCGCGAAGGTAGCGTCCCGGGGGCGTTCACCGCTCCCGTTGACAGTGCATCGAGGGCGGCGACACGCCGATGAAAACCGCCCAGGGTGCACTGTCAACCAGGAATGGGGTCAATGCGCGGCAGCGTCCCAGGATCGCCCGTAACCGACCGCGACCTCCAGCGGGACGCTGAGCTGGTAGGCGCCGCCCATCTTGTCGCGCACCAGCGCCTCCAGCGGCTCGCGTTCGCCGTCGGCGACCTCGAACAGCAGCTCGTCGTGCACCTGCAGCAGCATCCGCGAGCGCAGGTCGGAGGCTTTCAATGCCTGATCGACATCGATCATCGCGACCTTGATGATGTCGGCCGCGCTGCCCTGGATCGGCGCGTTGAGCGCGGCGCGCTCGGCGGACTCGCGCAGCTGGCGGTTGCTGCTGTCCAGCTCCGGCAGGTAGCGCCGCCGGCCCAGCACCGTCGAGGTGTAGCCGTCCTTGCGGGCCTGCTCGACGACGTTGTGCAGGTAGTCGCGCACCCCGCCGAACCGGTCGAAGTAGGCGTCCATCTGCTCTTTGGCCTCTTCGGTGGAGATCTTGAGCTGCTGAGACAACCCGTAGGCGCTCAACCCGTAGGCCAGGCCGTAGGACATCGCCTTGACCCGCCGGCGCATGTCGGGGGTCACCTCGTCGATCGGCACGCCGAATGCCCGCGACCCGACGAACGAGTGCAGGTCCTCGCCGGTGTTGAAAGCTTCGATCAGGCCCGCATCGGCCGACAGGTGAGCCATGATGCGCATCTCGATCTGGCTGTAGTCGACCGTCATCAACTCGATGTACTCGACGCCGCCTCCGCTACCGACAATGAAGCCATCCCGGATCTGGCGGCCGGCATCGGTACGGATCGGGATGTTCTGCAGGTTCGGTTCGGTCGACGACAGCCGCCCGGTGGCCGCGATCGTCTGATTCAGCGTGGTGTGAATCCGGCCATCGGAGGCAACCGATTTCAGCAATCCGTCGACGGTCACTTTCAGCCGGGTGACGTCGCGGTGGGTCAGCAGGTGTTCCAGGAACGGGTGCCCCGTCTTGTCGAACAGCGACTGCAGCGCGTCGGCGTCGGTGGTGTAACCGGTCTTGGTCTTCTTGGTCTTGGGCATGCCCAGCTCGTCGAAGAGCACCACCTGCAACTGCTTGGGTGAGCCGAGGTTGATCTGCTTGCCGATCACCGCGTAGGCGGCTTCGGCGGCGTCGCGGATCTGGTCGCCGAACCGGCTCTGCAGCTGACCCAGGTGGTCGAGGTCGACGCCGATCCCGGCGGTCTCCATCTCGGCCAGCACTCTCTGCAGCGGCAACTCGATGTCGTCGAGCAGAGTGCCGGAGTCGATACGGGCCAGTTCGGTGTCCAGCGCGTCGGCCAGGTCGACGACGGCCCGCGCCCGCAGGATCGCGGTCTGCACCGCTTGGTCGTCGACCCCGTCGGTGTCGTCGAGCAGCGAGAGTTGTTGCTGCTCACTGGATTCGGCGCGCAGCTCGCGGCGTAGATACCGCACCGAGAGATCGTCGAGGCTGAAGCTGCGCTGGCCGGGCCGGACCAGGTAGGCGGCCAGAGCGGTGTCGGAGGTGACGCCGCCCAGCGTCCAACCGCGCCCGGTCAGGTCGTGCGTGGCCAGCTTCGCCTCGTGTAGCGCCTTGGGCTGGCCGGTATCAGCAAGCCAGGCCCCCAGTGCGGCCTCGTCGTCGGCGGTCAACGTCGCGGTGTCGACATAGCCGCCATCCCCGTCGGCGGTGGCGATCGCCAGCGCGGTCGCGTCGCTGTCGTAGCTGCGGTGGGTGCCGATGACCGCCAGCCCGGCACGCCGACCGTCGGCGGCATGGTCGGCCAGCCAGGCCGCGACGGCTCCCGGCTCCAGCGCGCCGCCGCGCACCTCGAAGCCCTCCTCGGCCTCGGGCTCGACCGCGGCCAGCGTCTCGAACAGCCGGTCACGCAGCACCCGGAACTCGAGGTCATCGAAGAGTTGGTGGATCTGCTCGCGATCCCATGGCACCAGTCGCAGCGTGTCCGGCGTCTGGGCCAGCGGCACGTCGCGCACCAGATCGGTGAGTTCACGGTTGAGGATCACGCTGGACAGGTTGGCGCGCAACGAATCTCCGACCTTGCCCTTGACGGTGTCGACCTTGTCGACCAGCCCCTGCAGCGAACCGTATTCGACGATCCATTTCGAAGCGGTCTTCTCCCCCACCCCGGGGATGCCCGGCAGGTTGTCACTGGGGTCGCCGCGCAGTGCGGCGAAGTCCGGGTACTGCTGTGGGGTCAGGCCGTATTTCTCCACCACGGCCTCGGGCGTGAACCGGGTCAGGTCGCTGACGCCCTTGCGCGGGTAGAGCACGGTCACGTTGTCGTTGACCAGTTGCAGCGCGTCACGATCACCGGTGACTATCAGCACCCGGTAGCCCTCGGCGTCGGCCTGGGTGGCCAACGTGGCGATCAGGTCGTCGGCCTCATAGCCGGCCTCGGACAGCGCGGTGATGCCCAGCGCGGCCAGGACTTCCTTGGTGATGTCGATCTGACCGCGAAACTCGTCGGGAGTGGCCGAGCGGGTCGCCTTGTACTCCGGGAAGCGCTCGGAGCGGAACGTCTGCCGTGACACGTCGAAAGCGGCGGCGATGTGGGTGGGGGTCTCGTCGCGCAGCAGGTTGATCAGCATGGCCGTGAACCCGTAGACGGCGTTGGTGGTCAGGCCACTGCGGGTCTTGAAGTTCTCCGCGGGCAGGGCGTAGAAGGCCCGGTACGCCAGCGAGTTTCCGTCCAGAAGCAGCAGCGTCGGTTTGGTCTGGGTGTCTTGCGCAGCGTCGGTCGGGGCGGTCTGGGCTGGGCTCACGGGGACAACTCTATGCACTGCCGCGGACATCAGCTCAGCGGTCGCTCCCCGGTGACGTCGTACTCGATCACCGCGGCCGAGATGATCGCGGCAGCCCGCTCGTCACTGGGTCCGCTGCCGCGGAACGCCTCCACCGCGGCCCGCGATCCCAACGTTCGAAGATGTCGACGCGGTTCGGGATCGCCCATGAGATGTCCCGCGACGATCACCATTCCCCAGTCCCTCCATTTGCGCGTCTGACCACGACACCTTTAGGTCGGAGCGCTCATCGACCCGGCAAAACTGGAACACGTTTCAGTTTCGCCCCGGTTGTTGGGTACGCTGACCAGGTGCCAGATGTAGCCTCGCAGCCCGCCATCGACGGGTGGTTCGCCACCGACGACGCCGGCCTTCCCCACCTGATCGGCGCCAAGTGTCCGCAGTGCGGCACCTATGTGTTCCCGCCGCGGGAGAACAACTGCCCCAATCCGGCCTGCGACGGCGACGTGCTGGAGCCGGCCGCGTTGTCACGGCGCGGCACGATCTGGAGCTACACCGAGAACCGCTACCCGCCGCCTGCGCCCTACCCCGCGCCGGATCCGTTCGAGCCGTTCGCGATCGCCGCGGTGGAACTGGCCGATGAGGGCCTGATCGTGCTGGGCAAGGTGGTCGAGGGCACGCTTGCCGCGGACCTGACGGTCGGCATGGAGATGGAGCTGACCACCATGCCGCTCTACACCGACGACGACGGCGTGACGCGCACCGTCTACGCGTGGAAGAAGGTGGGCGCATGAGCACTCCCCAGCCGCTGTACATCCTGGGTGCGGGCATGCATCCGTGGGGCAAGTGGGGCCGCGACTTCACCGAGTACGGGGTCATCGCCGCCCGGGCCGCGCTGGCCGAGGCCGGCCTGGACTCCCAGCAGATCCAGTTCATCGCCGGCGCGGACACGATCCGCAACGGCTATCCGGGCTTCATCGCCGGTTCGACGTTCGCCCAGAAGCTGGGCTGGAACGGGGTTCCGGTGTCCTCGAGCTACGCCGCCTGCGCGTCGGGTTCGCAGGCGCTGCAGAGCGCCCGGGCCCAGATCCTGGCCGGGTTCTGCGACGTGGCACTGGTGATCGGCGCCGACACCACCCCCAAGGGCGCCTTCGCCCCGGTGGGCGGTGAGCGCAAGGCCGACCCGGACTGGCAGCGTTTCCACTTGATCGGGGCGATGAACCCGGTGTACTTCGCGCTGCTGGCGCGCCGCCGGATGGATCTCTACGGCGCCACCTCCGAGGACTTCGCCCAGGTGAAGGTGAAGAACTCCCGGCACGGTCTTTCCAACCCGAATGCCCGCTACCGCAAGGAATCCGCGGTCGCCGACGTGCTTGCCAGCCCGGTGGTCTCCGACCCGCTGCGCCAGCTCGACATCTGCGCCACCTCCGACGGGGCGGCCGCGTTGATCGTGGCCAGCGCGGACTTCGCGCGCAAGCACCTGGGTTCACTCGATGGTGTGCCGTCGGTGCGCGCGGTGTCCACGGTCACCCCGCAGTACCCGCAGCATCTGCCCGAATTGCCGGATATCGCCACGGATTCCACTGCAGTCGTGCCGGGTTCGGATCGGGTGTTCAAGGACCAGATCCTGGATGCGGCCTACGCCGAGGCCGGCATCGGCCCCGAGGACGTCAGCCTGGCCGAGGTCTATGACCTGTCCACCGCGCTGGAGCTGGACTGGTACGAGCACCTGGGCCTGTGCCCCAAGGGCGAAGGTGAGCAGCTGCTGCGCAGCGGCGCGACGACGATCGGCGGCCGCGTTCCGGTGAACCCGTCGGGCGGGCTGGCCTGCTTCGGTGAAGCCATCCCGGCGCAGGCGATCGCCCAGGTGTGTGAGCTGACCTGGCAGCTGCGCGGGACCGCCACCGGCCGGCAGGTCGAGGGGGCCAAGGTCGGTGTCACCGCCAACCAGGGCCTGTTCGGGCACGGCTCGTCGGTGATCGTCGCGCGGTAGTTTTTTCCCGGCGGTAGCCCCCTTCCCCCGCGAGCGAGCGTGTTTGTACGGCGACACGCCGGGTTGAGCCGTGCAACTATGCACGCTCGTGGCACTGGGATCCTGTTGCGATGGGCGAGACCGAAACCGTCATCGTCAAAGTCAAGCCGGGCAGCCGCAAGGGCCCGCTGGTGGAGAGCGACGACAACGGCCAGTTGACGGTCTATGTGCGTGAGCCGGCCGTCGACGGCAAGGCGAACGCCGCCGTCATCCGGGTCCTGGCAGAGCATTTCGGGGTGGCCCGCAGCCGCGTGGAGCTGGCGTCGGGCGCGGGCGCGCGGGTCAAGCGGTTCCGGATCGATCGTTAGCCGGCGAGTCGAGGATTTTCACGGTCCCGGCCGAGCCGTCGATCTCCACGAACGCCCCGTCGGGGATGACCCGGGTGCCGTCGCCGGTGCCGATCACACATGGCACTCCGAGTTCGCGGGCGATGATCGCGGCGTGTGACAACGTCCCACCCACGTCGATCGCCATGCCGGCCACCGCCATGAACCGCACCACCCATGACGGGTCGGTGGTCCGTGCGATCAGCACGTCGTCAGCGCCGAAGGTGACAGATGCGACGGGGTCGGTCACCACGCGCGCCCGTCCGCGAACACGGCCCGGGCTTACACCGATGCCGGTGATGAGCGACTGCACGCGAGCACCGTCACCGGGTGGACGCGCACCCGGATCGCCGACGAACGACAGCGGCGGTTCGTTCGCGGCGAACTGGGACCGGATTCGTTGGCGGGCAAGGATATCGGTCGGACTCAGCCGAATGTCCGCCTGGAGCTCGCCGAGCGTGTGCCAGACCGCATCCTCCGCCAGGAAAGAGATCGCGTGGCGCGCAACATCGAGGTCTTGCAGGAACGCGGCCTTGCCCACTTCCCGGCCGACCAAGGCGCTGCGGGCCATGGCGATCAGGCGGGTGACCGCCCGGCGGCGCAGCGGCGGCAGAGATGCGCACAATGCCGCATCTGCCCGAAGTCGCTCCTCACGTCTGGCCTGCAACGCAGCGACCGGATCGCGGGACGGTTCGCCGTCGGCCCAGATGCGCACGGCGTGCAGCACCGGTTCGGGGTTCTGCCGCCACGACGCAGATGCCAGCTCCCCCTCGTTGGGTCCGTGGAAGCCGTGTCCGGCAAGGAATTGCTCCAAGGACACCTCACCGTCGGCGAGCAGCTGCAGATCCCTGATCAGGTAGGCCTCCGGAAGCTCACCGTCTCCGGAGAGCAGGTCGATCGCCAGGCCACCGGCGACCTCCTCGACAGCCTGGTAAAGGCCCTGGGCCACGTAGGTCTGCAATGCGTGGATGACCATGGTCCGCTGGAACCGCGCCGAGGCTTCGGTCAGCAGCGCCACCGGGTCTTGCGGGACGCGCCAGGCGTCGCGCCGCCACGCCTGGCGCGAGAAGGCGCTGACAGCGCGAAGACGCCGATTCTGCACAGCCAGGGCGGTCGGCGCACGAGTCGCCATCCGCATGGCCGTCGCGACACGCGCCCTCAGCGGTGCGGCGTCCACCGAGACCGCGGCCCCGAGCATCTGCTCGCTGAACGCACTCGGATCCATCCCGGGAATCCGGGCGATCTGACTCAACATCAGATCTACCGACAGCACCGGCCAGCCCCGTGCGAGAGTGACGAACGGCAGCGGCCGGTCTTCGTATTTGGGTACAACGCCGAGTTGAACCTGGCATAGCCGCTGCCCCTCGCTGAGCCCCGGCCGCCACACCGACCACGTGAGCGGAGCCGGCACGCCGGGTAGGGCTTCAGCGATGTTCACCCGAGTCCAACGGCTGTCGGGTGACCTCGGCGGCTCGTAGAACTGCACCGCGCGCTCTCTGGCCTGCAAGGCATCTATCGCGGTGATCGGGCGGGTCTGCAGAATCCAGGCCTGTCCCTGCTCGTCGAAGGCCCACTCGATGTCCTGCGGGCTCCCGTAATGCCGCTCGATATGCACCGCGCAGTCCACGATGGTACGAATCTGACTGTCGGACAATGGTTGAGCGGCTGAAGATGCTCTGGCCTCCACGACGACCAAGTTGGTCTTGTCCACCACGATGCGCCCGGGCGTCACCGACCCGGCCACCACTTTGCCGACGTGGCCCCGGGCGAACTCGATGATCACCCGCTCCGCGTTGCCGTTCAGCGGGTCCACGGTGAAGGCAACGCCGCCGCAGACCGGAGCGATCTGGCGCTGGATGACGACTGCCATCCCGGTGTCGACTGTGCCCAATCCGCGGGTATTCCGGTAACGCCGGGCCCGTGAAGAACACGTCGATGTCCAGCATTCGACAATGGCTGCAAGCACTTTCGTGATACCTCGAACGTCGAGCAGCGTGTCATAGATGCCCGCATGCGATGCGGCGTCCGCGTCCTCGGACGCCGCCGAGGATCGGACCGCCACGGCGACGTCGTCACCCATGGCGCGGTAATGCGCAGCGATCGCATCGCGGACATCGGCCGGCACCGACTCGACCCGGACGCCCGCCGCGACAGCTCTCGCATAGGCGGACACACCGATCACGAACGCTTCGGGCACTGGTAGTCCGGCGGCCAGCAGCTCGCCGAGATTGGCGCCCTTGCCGCCGCCGAAGGCGGTATCGGTCGCACGGAGATCGCTGAGCGGCCTGACGATCGCGGTACTCATGCGCCCGGTTGCGCGATGCGGTCCACGGGCGCCATGACCGTCAAACTATCCGCCTCGTCGTGCTCTCGAGCGGCTTCGCGCTCGATCAATTCAGCCTCGGTCCGGGCTAGTAGAAACCCGTCCAATACCTGAGACTCCCGTAGCGTATACGTGTTTCCTTGGACATTGCAGCACGGATTCTCAGACATATTTACAACATGCATTCATAAATAAGAGAACCTCCAGGGTTGTCGACAGCCCCATGCACGACATCGGACATCCGCACGCCAGCCATCGGAAATATTGTAATACCAGCATCTTCAGGCGCTACTTGCTGCAAGTACACCAGCCTCAGGCAGGGGTGCGTCGCACCCCATCCAACCCCAAGAACGCCATACTGAAACACGTTCTGATTTTATGTATGCAAATCATGGTTCTCTCAGTTACGCTCATGTCGTTCCTTGCCGTGCTGTGCATCACATACCTGGAGGAGATCCCTTGCACGCCACACTTCGCCCCTATGTCACTGCTGGTGTGGCGCTGGTCGGGGCCAGTCTTGTCGCGGTGACGCCGGTCGCCGCGCCGCTGCCCGCTCTGCTCGATGTCCAGTCCCGCGCGGTGCAACTCACGAGTGCGTGGGATGACGTGCTCAATGCCGCCTCGGCCAACACCACGGCCCTGCTCAACAACTGGTATCTGGCGCCCGGGGTCGGCATGCAGCAGTTTTGGGCCAACCAAATGGGGTATTGGGATCAGCTGGCCAATGACCCGGGCGGTTCGGCCAATGCGGTGAACGAGCAGATTCAGCTGCACCTCAACGCGGTGATCTCCGGGTTCGGGATGCAGGACATGACCGCCGAAACCCGCGCCACGATCCTCAATCACACCATGGATGGCACGCATGCCCTGATGTTCGGTCAGGTCGCCGGGTATCTGCCGCCCGACGTCGACGCCAACACGATCTTGCCGATCATCGACTGGCTGGGTTCCCCGCAGAGCGCGATCATGATGGGCATGCTGGGTCCGGGCATTAGCCCGTGGATCGCCTTGATGAACAGCATCACCGACGGCGACAGTTTCGGTGACACCCTGACCAACATGGGCGGGGCCTTCTTCAACGGCGCCACCCTGAACCTCGATGGCCTGCTGCCGATGATCAACGACGCCGGGTTCTTCCCGGCCGGCATGAACATGGACCACCTGGACTTCGCGTTCGGTGGGCTGTTGTCCCCCGGCGCGGCCGCGGTCGGCCCCTACGAAGTACTGGGTACCGGCGGTGAGGTGGTGGCCTCGGTGCCCGCGGTCGGCGGGTCGCTGTTCCAAAGTGTCGGCATCGAATTCAGCGGCGTCCCCGTACTGGGCACCCTGGATCTCAATAGTGCCGCCATCGGGCCGATCGCGGCCTGGCAGGCCTGGGGCCAAACCGTTGGGGCACTGCTCGGTTCGGGTTGGGACGGCAAGGGCGCAGTCGTGGTGACTCCACCGCTGGCGGGAGCCGATTTGCCGCTGGTGCCCACCGATGTGCTCGATGACGGCGGCGGCGCTGCAGCCACCGATGCGTTCGGCTGGCTGGGCGACCTCCTCGGCCTTTGACCCTCAACCCTTATCCCCCAATTCTTTAGAGAGGTATCCCTGCACATGAGCTCTCATCACACCACTACGCGCCGCCACACCCGGGTCGTCGGCGCCGCCAGTGCGGTCGGTGCGTTCCTGGCCTTCGGCATGGCGCCGTTGACGACGGCCCCGCCGGCGCAAGCCGATGAATTCGACTGGATCGCTGATCTTTTCGATTCCTCGGCGTGGCTGGACCCCGGCCCGGCTGACGCGGGTGCCTTCGACTGGACCGGCATGATCGACCAATGGTTCTACGACCCGATCCACACCTCGATGGAGGCCTGGATCACCAGTGACCTCGGTGAAATGGTCAACGGCGCAATCAACACCATGGCCGGCCAATACCTCATCGGCAACGGTATCGACGGCACCGCCGAGAACCCCGATGGCGGCAACGGCGGCCTGTGGTTCGGCGACGGCGGCGACGGCTGGACCAGCACCGCCGCCGGCGTGGCCGGTGGTGACGGCGGCAACGCCGCCGGCTGGATCGGCGACGGCGGCAACGGCGGCGACGGCGGTACCGGCGCCAACGGCGGTGACGGCGGAGCCGGCGGCCTCTGGATGGGCAACGGTGGCAACGGCGGCAACGGCGGGGCCGCTCTCGACGCCAGTGTTTTCGGTGGCAACGGCGGTAATGGCGGCAACGCCTCGGGTTGGTTCTTCGGCAACGGCGGCAGTGGCGGTATCGGCGGAATCGGAGCCGACGGTGCGGCGGGCACCTTCGCCAACGGCGGCGACGGCAACGGCGGCGACGGCAGCTACGGAGGCAGCGGTGGCAACGGCGGCCGCAGCGGCTTCATGTTCGGCAACGGCGGCAACGGCGGCAACGCGGGGGCCAGCGGAAACGGCGGCGATGGCGCGACCGGAACCCTCGAGCATCCCGACGGCGGCAACGGCGGGACCGTTCCGGCCAACTTCTTCGCTGCGAATGGCGGCGCGGCCGGCGGCCGCGGCTCCACCATCTACACCAGCCCGATGTACGGGCACGTCGGCGAATACGGTAACGCTTCTGATGGGGGCACTGGCGGCGACGGTGGGGCCGCCTACCAGGACGCCAACGGCAACTACCTCGGCAACGGCGGCGACGGCGGCCAGGGCGGATACGGCGGCGGCTACTCCCAAGGGACTGGCATTGGCGGTGACGGTGGCACCGGCGGCAACGGCGGTGCCGGCATCAACGGCGGCAACGGCGGCTCCGGCGGGACCGCCAGTCTGTCGGCGGGTGAGGCCAGAGTGGTTTCATCCGGCGGCCGCGGGGGCGACGGTGGAAACGGTGGATACGCCAGTGCCGGCACGGGCGGCAACGGTGGTTCCGGCGCCGGCGGCCGTGGCGGCGGTGGTGGCAATGGCGGTGACGGCGGCAACGCGGCCACCGATGACCCCACCGTGCAAACCAGCGGCGGCAACGGCGGCAGCGGCGGCAGCGGCTTCACCCAGGGTGTCGGCGGCAACGGCGGCCACGGCGGCACTGGCAGCTACACCGGTGGCAACGGCGGCAGCGGCGGCAGCGGAGCCAGCGGTGGCTTCGTCGGCGGCACCGGTGGCAACGGTGGCACCAGCAGCGGCTGGGAACACGACGGCACCACCTACAGCGTCGGCGGCAATGGCGGCAACGGCGGAAACGGTGGTGCCGGCAACGCCGCGGCTGCTGCCGCAGAAGGCGGATCCGGCGGTAACGGCGGCAACGGTGCCACCGGCCCGGGCGTCGTCAGTAGCGGCGGCAACGGCGGAAACGGCGGCAGAGGCGGTGCCAACGCCGGCAGCATCCTCGCCGACGGCGGTGCAGGCGCCAACGGCGGCGCCGGTGGCGCGGGCGGATCGGGCACTGCTTCCGGCGGCAACGGTGGAAACGGCGGCGCCGGTGGCGCCGGGGTTACCGCCGGCACCGGCGCGACCGGAGGCAACGGCGGAGCCAGCGGCGGCGTCGAAACCCCGGTCAACGACCTGGGCCTCGGGCCCAGTCACGCCGGAAACGGCGGCAACGGCGGAGCCGGCGGTAACGGCGGCGGTTACGTCGGCAGCGCCGCAACCGATACCCCCGGCGGGGACGGCGGAAGCGGCGGCAACGGCGGTAACGGCGCCGGGACCGTCGACGGCGGAACCGGCGGCGACGGCGGCGACGGCGGCAAAGCCGGCGACGTGGCCGGCGGGTCCGGACAACCCGGCACCGCACCCTCCGGAACCACCGGCGGGACCGGCGGATCCGGCGGCACCGGCGGCCAACCCGCTCCGGCCGAGTAGGCGACAGGCGACGCAGGCCCGGCATGCTCCAGCATGCCGGGCCTTCCCGCCGGCCGAGGATGGCCGCACCAAAGCCACCGCCAAACGTCAACGCCGAGGGCCTGTTACGCGTTAGTCCAGCCCGGCTGGCTCCTCGTTCAGCACACCTCTCATGGTCAACTCGGTGAGCACGACCTTGACGTGCCATTCCGACCGGTCCATGCAGGCGGCTCGGGCGGCGTCTGGGTCCTGGTTGCGAATCGCCACTGTCTCGGCTTGATAGCTGGCCAGGATCTCGGGTGTGTAGTTCCAGAAATCCGTCCAGAATCGGATCGGCATGAATCGTTGCGCTGCAGCTATTTCCGCCCGGAGCCGAGGGCCGGCGTATTCGTCGATGATGATCTTGCGGTAGACCCCTGCGATCTCCCCGATCGCCGGACCCCGGCATGTGTGCATGGTCTGCATCGTTGAGGCAAGGTCGGCGAGGATGCGGGGGCTTGGGCTGGTCGCCGCCCGCGCCGACGCGATGCCGATCAGCATTGCGTACAGCTCATGGTGTTCCCGCACGACCGCTGTGTCGAATCGTTCAACAAAAGCGCCACGGTTATAGCGGGTGACCAAAAACCCATCGTGCTCCAGCTGTGCCACCGCCTCGTGAACAGGCAGCCGACTGACCCCTAACTCCGCAGCAATCGCATTGCGGTCAAGTCGATCACCGCTGCGCAGCGTACCGGTCAGCACCAAGTCGATAATGTGGCTGACGACCAGATCCTTGTCTTTGACCCCATACGGCTTCGACATGGCGCCTCTTTTCCCTATGCGACCACACCCGGGTAATTTGCTCAGGAGCGTACAGCGGTGACGGCCCAGGTCGGATCATAGGGGTGCGGGCGAACGCCCTGCGGATAGCTGCCGAAGGTGTGGCCAACGCAACGTCAGTCCCGCTTGGACGCCTCGTCGCTCAGCACACCTCGCCTGGCCAGTTCGGCGATGACGATGTCCGCACGCATCTGCGCTCGCTGCATGTGCACGGCCCGCGCGCCTTCAGGATCGCGCCGATGGATCGCCGCGTTCTCGGCTTCAAGGTTGGGCACGAACTCCGCGTGGGTATTGGGGTAGCTCCCCCAGAATCCGCGCGGCGCGAACACGCGCGCCGCGACGATCGCCGCGTGCAACGCCGGGCCTGCGTACTCATCGAGAATGATGCGACGGTATTCATAGGCGGCTTCCTGGAATGCCTTGGGCACCTTGCCGGCTTGGATACGCTGCAGCGCAGAGTCGAGTTCGGCCAGAACCCGTGGAGTCGGGTTGGTTGCCGCCCGCGCCGATGCGATGCCGTTCAACACCCCGTGCAACTCGTGTTGTTCGCGCACAACGGCCTCGTCGAACCGGGTTACGAACACGCCGCGATGATAGCGGCTGGCCAGCATCCCCTGGTGTTCAAGTTGATCCAGAGCTTGCTGAACAGGAAGCCGACTGACACTCAGAGCTGCCGCAATCGCATCGCGGTTGATGCGGTCACCGGTACGCAGCTCACCGGCCAGAATCAGGTCGACGATGTGGGCGACAACCAGATCCTTGTCTTTGACTCCGTACGTCTTCGCCATCGGGAGCCTAGTCGGGAACCTCAGCCTGCGGCAGCAGCTCTTCCAGTGCGGCGCGGGTGATCCGGCGGAATGCCCGCTTGGGCCGGTTGGCGTCCAAGATGGCCACCTCCAAGGTGCCCGGACCCAGATCACGCGGCTCGGCGCCGTTGCCGGCGTCGGTCTTCTTGAGCGCGTTGACCGCGATGTGCAGGGCGTCGGCCAGGGCGGCGTTCTCGGTGTAGGACTCTTTGAGCGCGGTGATAACCGGCTCGGTGGTGCCGCCCATCACCACGAAGTGCGGCTCGTCGGTGATCGACCCGTCGTAGGTGATCCGGTACAGCTCAGGGGCTTTGGTCTGACCCTGGTAGGCCACCCCGGCCACGCACAGCTCAACCTCGTAGGGCTTGGCCTGCTCGGTGAAGATAGTGCCCAGGGTCTGCGCGTAGACATTGGCCAGCTGGCGTGCGGTCACGTCGCGGCGGTCGTAGGCGTAGCCGCGGGTGTCGGCGAACTGAATGCCCCCGCGGCGCAGGTTCTCGAACTCGTTGATCCGGCCGGCGGCGGCGAACCCGACCCGGTCGTAGAGTTCGCTGATCTTCTGCAGTGAGCGCGAAGGATTCTCGGCGACGAACAACACACCGTCGGCGTAGGCCAGTGCCACCACACTGCGACCGCGGGCGATGCCCTTGCGCGCCAGCTCACCGCGCTCACGCATCGCCTGCTCGGGCGAGATGAAATACGGGAAACTCATTTCTTACCCCGCTTGGGTTTCGGCCCAGAATCCCGCCCGCGGGTTCGGCTCTCGATGACGTCGCGGGCCAGTTCGGCGATGCGCTCCTCGGGGACGTCGACCGCACCGTCGGCGTCGATCGCCACCGCCGTCGGGTAGATGCCGCGCACCAGATCCGGTCCGCCGGTGGCGGAGTCGTCATCGGCGGCGTCATACAGCGCCTCGACGGCCACCCGCAGCGCCGAATCCGCGTCGGCCACCTGCACGTAGAGCTTCTTCATCGACGACTTGGCGAACAACGATCCGGAGCCCACCGCCTGGTAGCCCTCCTCCTCGATGTTCCAGCCGCCGGCCGCGTCGAAGGACACGATGCGCCCGGCGTGCTGCCCGTCGGACTCGTCGATGTCATAGGCCACCAGCAGGGGCAGCGCCAGCAATCCCTGCATGGCCGCACCCAGGTTGCCGCGCACCATGATCGCCAGCCGGTTCACCTTTCCGGCGAACGTCAGCGGCACCCCTTCGAGCTTCTCGTAGTGCTCCAGCTCGACCGCGTAGAGCCGGGCGAACTCGACGGCGATCGCGGCGGTACCGGCGATCCCGGCGGCGGTGTAATCGTCGGTGATGTAGACCTTCTGGACATCTCGCCCGGCGATCATGTTGCCCTGCGTAGAGCGCCGGTCTCCGGCCATCACCACACCGCCGGGGTATTTCAGCGCGACGATCGTGGTGCCGTGCGGCAGGTCAGCACCGGTCACCGATTGCAGGCCGGCCCCGCTCACCGGCAGCAGATCCGGTGCCTGACGGCGCAGGAAGTCCGAGAACGACGACAGGTCTACCGGATTGGAAGGCATCCCCGGAAGCGCGGAATTGGCAGGAAGACGGTCATGGAACGGCCAGCTCACTGGCCGCCCTTTTGGACGTACGCACGCACGAAGTCCTCCGCGTTCTCCTCGAGCACGTCGTCGATCTCGTCGAGCAGGTCGTCGGTCTCCCCGGTCAGCTTCTCGCGACGCTCCTGACCGGCGGCCGCGGGACCGGTGGGGTCGTCCTCGTCGCCACCGCCACCGCCACGCTTGGTCTGCTCCTGAGCCATCGCTGCCTCCTGCATCCTCATCTGCCGTGCGTCACACGCACGCCGGTTTCTCCACCCTACCGTCGGCACCGATGCCGACGGGGACTAAGACGCGCAGTGCCTACGTGGTGAGTTGTTCTACCAGTTCAACAGCGCTGTTCACCGAGTCCAGCAACGCACCGACGTGTGCTTTGCTGCCGCGCAGCGGCTCCAGGGTGGGAATTCGGACCAATGACTCCCCGCCCAGGTCGAAGATCACCGAGTCCCAGCTGGCCGCGGCGATGTCGGCCCCGAACCGGCGCAGGCACTCGCCGCGGAAGTAGGCGCGGGTGTCGGTCGGCGGGTTGTCCACCGCGTCGAGCACCTGCTGCTCGGTGACCAACCGCTGCATCGAGCCGCGGGCGACCAGCCGGTTGTAGAGGCCCTTGTCGAGGCGGACATCGGAGTACTGCAGATCGATCAAGTGCAGCCGGGGTGCTGACCACGTCAGGTTCTCCCGCTGCCGGAAGCCTTCCAGCAAGCGCAGCTTGGCCGGCCAGTCCAGCAGGTCGGCGCACTCCATCGGGTCGCGCTCCAGCTGGTCGAGGACCCGGGCCCAGGTCTCGACGACGTCCGTGGCGCGCGGGTCCGGATCCCGGGCGTCGATGAGCTTGGCCACCCGATCGAGGTAGATCCGTTGCAGCGCAAGGGCGGTCATCTCTCGACCGTCAGCCAGCGCTACGGTGGCCCGCAGTGTCGGGTCGCGGCTGATCACGTGCACGGCGCGCACCGGCCGAGCCAGCGTCAGATCGGTGAGGTCGATCCCGTGCTCGGGACCCTCCTCGATGAGGTCGAGGACCAGCGCGGTGGTGCCCACCTTCAGATACGTCGATGTTTCGGCGAGGTTGGCGTCGCCGATGATGACGTGCAGCCGGCGGTACTTGTCGGCGTCGGCGTGCGGCTCGTCGCGGGTGTTGATGATGCCGCGTTTCAGCGTGGTCTCCAGGCCCACCTCGACCTCGATGTAGTCGGAGCGCTGGGAGAGCTGGAAGCCCGGTTCATCCCCGCCCGGGCCCAGGCCGACGCGGCCGGAACCGGTGAACACCTGCCGCGACACCAGGAACGGGGTCAGCCCGGCGATGATCGCCGAGAACGGGGTCTGCCGGCTCATCAGGTAGTTCTCGTGGGTGCCGTAGGAGGCGCCCTTGTTGTCGATGTTGTTCTTGTAGAGCTGCAGCTTGGCGGCCCCCGGGACGCTGGCCACGTGGCGGGCGGCGGCCTCCATCACCCGCTCACCGGCCTTGTCCCAGATCACCGCGTCCAGCGGGTCGGTGACCTCGGGCGCGGAGTACTCGGGGTGGGCGTGGTCGACATAGAGCCGTGCCCCGTTGGTCAAGATCATGTTGGCCGCCCCGACCTCGTCGGCGTCGATGATCGGCGGCGGGCCGGACGAGCGGCTCAGGTCGAAACCGCGGGCGTCGCGCAGCGGGGATTCCACCTCGTAGTCCCAGCGGGTGCGCTTGGCGCGCGGGATACCGGCGGCGGCGGCGTAGGCCAGTACCGCCTGGGTGGAGGTGAGAATCGGGTTCGCGGTCGGGTCCGACGGCGACGAAATGCCGTATTCGACTTCCGTCCCGATGATCCGTTGCATGACGTTCAGCCTAGGCGAGGGCCTCACCGCCCCGACGGCGCCGCCGCCCGGACGGTAGGCAGGGTGCGGTGGACCATCTCTTTGACCGCGGCAATGACGGTCTCCGCGTCCGGTTCGGAATGCGCCAGGTAAGCAGCGTTCAACAGGCCGTCGACGGCGTAGTACAACAGCGCGGCGGTCGTCGGCGGATCGGTCACCGTGGTGATCCCGGCGGCCACGGCCGAGGCAATGGACTCGGCGAGGAGGGTGATGACCTTCGAATCGGCCCGGCGCAATTGACGCATGCCGTCGCCGGACGCCTGGGAGAACACCGCGCGGTGCAGGGCGGCATTGGCCAAGTCGTAGCTGACCATCTCTTCGATCAGCACATCTATCGCCGCGGGCCAGTCGGGCGCCGATGGTGTCGCCGCCGCGAGCCGCCCCTGCACGGTGTCCAGGAACGTATCGAGGTAGCCGGCCCACAACTTGGCCAGCAGGTGATCTTTGGAATCGAAATACAGGTAGAACGTTCCCTTTGCTACCCGGGCCGCAGCGGTGACCTTTTCCACCGTCAGCTCGGTAGGTCCGTCTGCCAACAGCAGGTCGCGGGCTACTTCCAGCAACTGGCTTTCCCGTTCCGCCGCCGGCAGTGTCGTGCGCCGCTTCCCGGATGCCTTCTGTGGCAATGGTTTTCCTTTCCCCCGAGATCCGCTGCGGGCTGCGGATCGACCAGGCCGGCCTCGGTTTGACAGCTCCCGAAGACCGGCGTTATCGTAACATGACTGACGGTCAGTCAGTGGCACGCCCAGACAGCAGGCAGGGAGGCTCGTATGACAGCCACACATACCGCTACCAGTCATGACTTCGACGTCACCGAGAGTCGCACCGGCGCCCTGAACGTGATGGCATTCGGCCGGCTGATCCTCGCCGCGGCCGCACTGGCCGCTCCCAGGCAATTCGCCAAAGTTCTCGGAGTTGCGTCATCCCCCGAACTCACCTACATGACCAGGATCTACGGTGCGCGAGCATTCGCGATGGGCCTGGGTTACCTCACCAGCGGCACCAGGGAACGCTACCGCTGGAAGCGGCTCTCCCTGGCGGTGGACGTCATCGACACCGCCAACGGTGCCACCCACCTCGTCCGCCGCGATCTGCCACTGCGCGCGGCAGTGAGCATGGTGATGCTCACGGGCAGCTATGCGGCTATCGGAGCGACCAAAGTGGCGACGGAACAGCCCCGGTGATCCGGTGACTACAGGTACTGGCCCAAGTTGGATTCGGTGTCGATGGCACGGCTGGCCGACGAACTCTTGCCGGTGACCAGGGTGCGGATGTAGACGATCCGCTCGCCCTTCTTGCCCGAGATCCGTGCCCAGTCATCAGGATTGGTGGTGTTGGGCAGATCCTCGTTTTCGGCGAACTCGTCGACGATCGAGTCCAGCAGGTGCTGGATGCGCAGGCCGGGCTGACCGGTTTCCAGCACCGACTTGATGGCGTTCTTCTTCGCCCGGTCGACGACGTTCTGGATCATCGCCCCGGAGTTGAAGTCCTTGAAGTACATGACTTCCTTGTCACCGTTGGCGTAGGTGACCTCCAGGAACCGGTTGTCGTCGATCTCGGCGTACATCCGGTCGACGACCTTCTCGATCATCGCCTTGATGCAGGCCGCGCGGTCCCCGCCGAACTCGGCCAGGTCGTCGGCGTGCACCGGCAGCCCCACAGTGAGGTACTTCGAGAAGATGTCCTGGGCGGCTTCGGCATCGGGACGCTCGATCTTGATCTTGACGTCGAGACGGCCGGGCCGCAGGATCGCCGGGTCGATCATGTCCTCGCGGTTGGATGCTCCGATCACGATGACGTTTTCCAGCCCCTCCACGCCGTCGATCTCACTGAGCAGCTGGGGGACCACCGTGGTCTCCACATCCGAGGAGACGCCGGTGCCGCGGGTGCGGAAGATCGAGTCCATCTCATCGAAGAACACGATCACCGGGGTGCCTTCGGACGCCTTCTCCCGGGCGCGCTGGAAGATCAGCCGGATGTGACGCTCGGTCTCCCCCACGAACTTGTTGAGCAGCTCGGGGCCCTTGATGTTGAGGAAGTACGACTTGGCCTCGTGGGCGTTGTCGCCGCGGACCTCGGCCATCTTCTTGGCCAGCGAGTTGGCCACCGCCTTGGCGATCAGCGTCTTACCGCAGCCGGGCGGACCGTAGAGCAGCACACCCTTGGGCGGGCGCAGCGAATACTCCCGGTAGAGCTCCTTGTGCAGGAACGGCAGCTCGACGGCGTCGCGGATCTGCTCGATCTGGCGGCCCAGGCCCCCGATGTCGCCGTAGCTGACGTCGGGCACCTCCTCGAGCACCAGGTCTTCGACCTCGGCCTTGGGGATGCGCTCGAACGCGTAGCCGGCCTTGGTGTCGACCAGCAGCGAGTCACCGGGACGCAGCTTGCGGGGACGGTGGTCGTCGTCGGACTGAGCGTCCGGGTGGCGCTCGGGCAGGTCCTCGGCGACCAGCGGCTCGGCCAGCCACACGATGCGTTCCTCGTCGGCGTGGCCCACCACCAGCGCCCGGTGCCCGTCGGCCAGTACCTCCCGCAGGGTGGAGATCTCCCCGACCGATTCGTAGGCGCTCGCCTCGACCACGGTCAGTGCCTCATTGAGCCGCACCGTCTGGCCCTTTTTCAGCGTCGCGACGTCGATGTTCGGCGAGATGTTCAGCCGCATCCGGCGTCCCGAGGTGAACACGTCGACCGTCTCGTCCTCATGGCTGCCCAACAGCACCCCGTAGCCACTGGGCGGCTGGCCGAGCCGGTCGACTTCCTCACGCAGGGCCAGCAATTGCTGACGCGCCTCTTTGAGGGTGTCCATCAGCTTGGAGTTGCGCACGGTCAGCGAGTCGATGTGCGCTTCGAGTTGCCGCACGTCGCGACCGACGCGGGCGGTGTCCTGAGGTGTGTTGTCGAGTTGTTCGCGCAGCACCGCGGCCTCTCGGCGCAGCTCCTCCAGCTCGGCCACGTCGTCGTCGGGCGTGCCCGGTGCCGCGGACGCGTCGAAGGCCTCAGAACGCCGTGAGTCTCCCATGTTGTCCATGTTGCGCTCCTTTCCCGAACTGGAAGTTGAAGCGACGGATGCCTCAACGCTACCGGCCATTGTGCATTCGCGTGCGCAGTGGCAATCCGACACACCGAGAAACGCTGTTAGCCTTGGTGGCGATTCAAGCCGTCGAAAGGATCTTTGTGACCGTGAAATACCTAGCCACCGGCATCGCAGCCGCCGCACTCGTTGGGGCAGCCGCAGCCGGAGTGACCTCGGTTGCAACCGTCGTCCCCCAGGTGCAGCTGACGGTGTTCGGCGCACCCCTGCCGCTGGACCCGGCGGCCGCCCTGCCGGCGCCGGAGCAGTTGGCCGACGTGCTGAACACCCTGGCCGACCCGGGTATCCCCGCCGCCGGCAAGTCTTTCCTCGTCGAAGGCGGCCTCGGCCCGGTCGAGACCAGCGTCATGGACCGCAAGATGGCCAAGGGCGTGCAGAACGGCAAGTTCCCGCTGTCGATCAGCGTGGCCAACATCGCTCCGGCCGCCCCCGGCGCTGCCACCGCGGACGTCACCGCCTCCGGTCCGGCGATGGACCCGCGCACGGTCAACCTGACGTTCGTCGACCAGGGCGGCTGGAAGCTGTCCAGGTCCTCGCTGATGACGCTGTCGCAGATGACGTCGTCGAACTGATCCCGGCTGGATGTCCCGGCAGCGCATCACCTTGAGCACCGTCCTGGCGGCGGTGCTGGCGCTGTCGGGATGCGGCGGCCATGAACAGGCCGAGCCGGCCTCCGAAGTGCCGCTGCCGTTGACGACGACGGTGTCTGTGGAGCCTCCGTCGTCTCCGTTGCCGGCGCCCGAGGCGTTGACCGACGTGCTGTACCGGTTGTCCGACCCGGCGGTGCCCGCTACCGAGAAGGTGAACCTCATCGAGGGGGCCAAGCCCACCGACGCTGAGACCATCGACAAGTTCGCCACCGCACTCAACGACGGCGGCCAGTTGCCGCTGAACCTCGAGGCCACCGGCGTGACCTGGTCGGACCGCCACCCGGGCAACGTGACCGCCGATGTCACCGTCAACACCGCCAACCCCGATACCGGCGCGTTCTCGTTCCCGATGGAGTTCAAGCCGCACGACGGGGGCTGGCAGCTGTCGCAGGAGACCGCCAAGACGCTGCTGGCGTTCGGCAAGGCGCATACCAGTGCTGCCCCGACCCCGTGAGCATGTGGATCGGCTGGCTGGATTTCGACCTGCTGCTCGGTGATGTGCATTCACTGAAGCAGAAGCGTTCGGTGGTGCGCCCGATCGTCGCGGAGTTGCGGCGCAAGTTCAATGTGTCAGCAGCCGAGACGGATTCGACGGATCTGCACCGGCGCAGCGGTATCGGCATATCCGCAGTCTCCGGCGAGCGCAGCCACCTGATCGAGGTGCTCGATGCGGCCGAGCGGCTGGTGGCCGCCCGCCCCGAGATCGAGCTGCTGTCGGTGCGGCGCGGGCTGAACCGCAGCGACGACTGAGGATGCCGCGCAACCGGTTTCACTCGTCGGGGAGTTTGGCCAGGGTCTTGGCGGCTTCCTTGCGGAACACCTCGTGTTCGTCGTCGAGATACCGCGCCACCGCATCACGCACCCCGGTGGCGCGCTGCTGAGCCAGGGCTCGCATCGCCTCAATCCTGTTGCGCTCGTTGCCAAGCTGCTCCACCGCCAACTGCTTGGCCTCGTCGTTCTTGATCTTGCCCAGCCAGCGCACCAATTCCCCCGGCGGCCACCAGCCGGGATCGCGAGCGTCGGTACCCGCCGGGCGGTGTCGGAGCAACTGTGCAACCCGGGGGAAGTCCTGCCGCTCCAACAGCGGGGTCAGCGCCCAGATCGCGACGTGAAATTCGGTGTCATCCAACGGAGGCGCGACGTCGAACTGATGAAACAGTATTTCGACGGCGTCGCGGTTGCCTTTGGCGTGCTTGGTGATCAGATTGCGCATCAGGCCCTCACGCATCACCTCCCGCGGTTCGCCCGGTGGAACACGCTCGTCGAGATGCCGCAGCCAATCGACCATGATCGGCACCACCTGCGGATAGTCGAACCGCGAATTCACCAACTCCCACACGGTGTCCCCGGGGATGCCGGCGGCGTCGAGATCGTGCTTCATGGCGCGGCGGTACTCCGGCCAGGTTTCGGGGTCGGGGCCGTACTTCATGACAGGTTGATGCCTTGGTCGATCACCACATCCAGGCCTTGATACTGCTGCTCCAGGGTCTGTTCGACCGCGCCGATATCGGTTCGGCCCTTGTCCACCACGATCACCATCTGGTAGCCGTTGTCGCGGGCCCATTCGGCCATATCCCGGAGTTGCTGGGTGGCCGTGAGGGTCTTGACGTTCTTGACCTCCCGCAACGTCTTGGTCTCGCGGTCGAGTTCGTCAGGAATCCGGTATTTCGGCCGCCCCGGTTTCGGGTTCTTGACCGGAATTCGCTGCTTACTCACCGTCGGGTCGATCCCGGCCCGCTGCTCGGCCCGGGAACCCTTACGGCGGTTGTCGTTGATCCGTTCCGTCGGTGTCGGGTTCACTCGGCGCGGCACCAGATCGAGCAGTGTCTTGGCGGCAGGCAACGCCGTCCCCATCGACAGCGACGCCGCGCCCAGATCCAGCATCGTGGTGCCGGCCGTGGTCCGCAGCGCGGTGTTGAGGTTGTTGATGGTGTTGACCGCCATGTTGGTGGCGGTCTTCATGACCCAACTGCGAAACGGCCACAGATACGGCTCGTCGAGCGTCTGCTTGAGCGCATTGAGTTCTGCCACCAGCAGCTTCATCCCGAACTTGGTGGTCTCCATCTTGTCGCCGTAGCCCTGGGCGGCCCGCGCCAGATCTCCGCACGCCCCCGCCACGTCGGTGTTGAGGATTCGGGCCTCGTTCATCCGGGCGGTCACAGCGCCGCTCTCGGCGGCCGCAACCCCGGTGATCAGCGCCTGTTCCTGCGGGCTGGCCTGATCGTCGACCGCGACCAGATCATGGCCGAACGTCGTCCACCCCGACGACGCCGACCACAGCCGGCTCGGGTGGCCGTTGGGCCAGCCGTCGGTGATCCGGCCTCGCACCAGATCCCAATGCGGCGGCTCGGGGTCGTCCCCGCCGGCGACCGAGCCCGCATCCGCGGCCGCACTCAAGAACGTGCCCGCGGTCTCACCGGCCGGGCTGACCGGCTCGCCGAACTCGTTGTGCCGGTTGAGTGTCGATGCCGCTTCGGTCTGATCGTGATTGATGCCGTTCTGGCGCAACAAGTTGCCCAGGTTGTGAAACACGTTGACGAGCCGGTAGGCCACCTGGACAACGTCGTCGGCCGCGGAATCGTAGCTGGCCGCCCACTGCGGACCGACCCCGTTGGCGCCGGCGGCATTGGCGGTGTCGACACCGGTGAGCTTTCCCAGCGCCGCCGCGGCGGTGTCGCTGTTCTGCTTGTAGACCACCGCGGTGTCGTAGAACAGCTCCGGATCGACATCGGTGCTCACGCCACACCCCCGCCCGACTTTCCGTCACCTCGATGACATGGCAGCCTAGCAACCGGAACCGCGATCGCGTGGGCGTCGACGGGAGGGGCCGCACCCGATGTCCTATGACCTGACCGTGTACGCGCCCGAAGGCATCGACGACGACAGGTTGGCCGCCCTGGTCGACTCGATCCCAGGTCTGTCGGTCGGTGACGGCGGCGAAGATCAGCTCACCGTGCTGCGCGGCAAACGCAAGAACTACTCGTTCAGCGTGTTCGGGCCCTACCGCATCGAACCCGAAGACCTCCCCGAGGACGTCGTTCCGCACGTACTGGACCCCACCAACAGCTGGCAGGTCAGCGTCGAGGGCAGCAGCCCCACCGAAATCGCGCCGGCACGCCGCTTCGCCAAAGCCCTGGCCCAAGCGACCTGCGGGGTGGCGGTCGACGAACAGACCGACGACATCCTCGGCGCGAGAAAGCCTCGCCGGATCACCCAGCCCACCACGGAATTGGTTCGCGTCCTCGACATCGACTGGTGGTCGCCCGCGTCGGCGCCGCCAGCGCCCACCGTGTGGCTGGAACTGGCAAAGCGGCTTCTGCCCGAGGCACTGCCGCGACGCTACGGCGGGTACGAACCGTTCCCCTACCGGCTGGATCGCGACGGCGAAGGACCGTTCATCGCCGAATACGGCTACATCCGGGGGCGCTACGAATCACCGAGTTTCGTTGCCAGCCCGCCCTGCCTCCGGGGCGGCCTCTTTTCCGAACCGCGGGGAGGCCTCGTTCCCGACCACTTCAGCGTGCTGGCGGCACCGCTGGACGATCCCCGGTGGCGCAACACCGTCCGGCGGTTCTTCGTCGAATACGCCCGCCGGCGCGGCAGCGTGCTCGCAGTCGGCGAAGTGTTGCGCAACCACAAATATGTGGGCCGAAAGTATGTGACTCCCGTGGAGACCAGCGACCGCAACGGCCTGCTGGGGACCGCCTCCGGGATTCTGGGACTGCCGGCGAACCCGATCTGGCTGACCTGGCTGGGCAACGACTACCTGCCCCTGGTCGGCGGGTACCTGCCGCCCGAGAACACCACGTACTACCCCGAGGGCGCCCTCTACGCCCCCACCGATGAACCCAGCGACCGCGGTCAACTCGCCGGTGTGCCCGACCCGATCCCCGCGGAACTGCGCGTGACCGCCGTCCCCTCCCCGTACGGCCCTCTTAATGCGCCCACGAACAGCCCGGCCGCGATCCGTCCGCCCCCACAGCGGTAGTCAGCCACCCCACATGGCGGTGTTGATCTGCGCGTTGTCGGTGTAGTTGCGGTGTGCGATATGGGCGTTGCGTTCCATGGTGCTCAGCAACTCGTTCATCTCGTCAGCCCAGCGCTGCCAACCGTGCACCCGGTCCAGGAATGCCTGGAAGGCGATGCCGTCCCAGTCCCGCTGCAAACCCTTCAACCCGTCGGCCACCCCGTCGAGCCGGTGCTTCATGACCCCGCAGAACTGGCGCATCGCGTGGGCCGTGTCGACGAGCTCCTCTTCACTGACCGTGCGCCGCACCACGATCAGAGCCCGCCGCTGCCGGGTGACGAACGGTTCACCTCATGAAACGCCTGTATCGCGGTCTGTTCCATGCGGGTGTAGGCAGAAGCGGCCGCGGACAGCGACTTTCCGATCCAGCTCAGATCCTCGATCATGTCGAGGCACTCATTGCTGATCTCGTCCCAGACGTCCAGATACGCCGGTGCGGCCGTGCCGCCGGTCCAGCTACTGGCCACGTTGTCCATTCGACTGCGCAAGCCGGCCAGCCGCTGACCGATCTCCTCGGCAGCGTCGGTGGCGTTCTCGGACTGAGCAGCCAGCGCTTCGACCTGTACCCGGATGATGTCTGCCATGTCTACCCGCTGCCGTTGACGATGCGTGGTGACAGGCTACCGTTGAGACCGATCTGACGAGGAGGTGATCAGCGCATGGCGAGCTGGCGCGACACCGTGACCGAACAGGCGCAGGCCGACCTTGACGGACTCACCGACGCCGCGGTCGAATTCGCCCTGGAGCGCATCAAGGCCGGCGGCGAATTCCTGCCCTTCGCACTGGCGGTGTCTGTCGAGGGCGAGCGCGCGGTGATCGCACCCAACTACCCGACGTCGGCCGACTTGACGGTCGTCCAACAACTGGCAGCGCACTGGCGAGCCGTGACCGCAGTCAAGGACAGCCTGCGGGCCGCCGCCGTCGCCTTGAACGTGACGTTGACCGAGCGTCGCCGCGACGGGATCGAGATCAGCGTCGAACACCGCGAAGGCGCGGCGATAGGACTGATCTTCCCGTATGCGATCGGCGCCGACGGCGCCGTGGAACTGGAGTCACCGTCGGCACATGCGATGAATCCGCGCCTCTGGGGGCCCTGACCCTCAGCACCCATCCGGTTCGGTCAGGGCCGCGGCGATCTGCTGTTCGAGCGCGTCGATATCCTCCTGCACCGAGGCGGCCGCGAAATCACTTGCCGCCCACATCGCCTCGTTGATCCGATCGGCCGCGTCATGGGCGCCGAGGTTCATGATCCGGTCATCGAGGAAACGCAGGTCGACGAGGCGGCGCTGCGCATTGACGCTCGCCTCAACCGTGCCCGCGGTGTCGGTGGCGACGAACAGGTACCTGCCCGACTGCTCGTTGGCGCGCTCCAGCAGGAACCGCACGGCGCGCAACTGCTGGACTACGCGGGCGACCTCGGGATCGGGCAGCACAGTAGGAACCTAACCCGGCACGGCCGCTCACACCGGGCGTTTGCGGCCCAGCCGCGTCGGGGTGACCGTGCCCGGCGCCAGCCGACGCGCCGAGACCAAAAACGCGGTGTGGCCACGCATCGCCTGCTCAGGTCGTACCGCGAGCCCGACCACATGCCAGCCGCGCTGCAACGTCTCCCACGCCCGCGGCTCGGTCCAGCACTGCTGCTCGCGCAGCGCCTCGACCACCTGGGAGAGCTGGGTGACGGTGGCGACGTAGATCACCAGCACCCCACCGGGAATCAGCACCCGCGACACGGTTTCGAGCACGTCCCACGGCGCCAGCATGTCCAGCACTGCCCGGTCGATCGATCCGGCCGGCATGTCGCAGTCGGCGACGTCGCCCATCACCAGTTCCCAGTTGTCGGGCAGGTGTCCGAGGAAGGTCTCGACGTTGCGGCGGGCGTGCTCGGCGTGGTCGTCGCGCAGTTCGTAGGAGATCACCCGTCCCCCGGGCCCGACAGCCCGCAGCAGTGACAGGGTCAGGGCCCCCGACCCGGCGCCGGCCTCCAGCACCCGCGCACCGGGGAAGATGTCGCCCTCGTGGATGATCTGCGCGGAATCCTTGGGGTAGATCACCTGCGCTCCGCGTGGCATCGACATCACGTAGTCGACCAGCAGTGGCCTCAGCACCAGGAACGGGTCGCCGTTGGCGGACTTGACCACGCTGCCGTCCGGCAGGCCGATCACCTCGTCGTGCGGGATGGCGCCGCGATGGGTGTGGAAGTCACCGCCGGGGACCAGCACGGTGGTGTAGCGGCGACCCTTGGCGTCGGTGAACTGGGCCCGGTCGCCCGCTTGGAAGTTCCCGGATTCGGACACAGCCGTTCACCCTACGCAGCGTGGTTGATGCGGGTTGTCGGAGCGTGCCCGTAGGGTTCCGGCTATGGGTAGGCCGGCCTTGTCCCCGTCGCGGGCGGCTGACTTCAAACAGTGCCCGCTGTTGTACCGGTTCCGGGCGATCGACCGGCTGCCCGAGGCGCCGTCGGCGGCGCAGTTGCGCGGCTCGGTGGTGCACGCCGCACTGGAGCGGCTCTACGCGCTGCCGGCGGCGCAGCGTGGCCCGGAGGCGGCCCGGAATCTGGTCACCCCGTCCTGGGAGCACCTGATCAGCACCGAGCCCGGCCTGGCCGACGGGCTGGACACCGAAAGGCTGCTGGCAGAGGCCCGCAAGCTGCTGACGGGCTACTACCGGCTGGAGGATCCGCGACGGTTCAACCCGCAGAGCTGCGAACAACGCGTCGAGGTCGAACTGGCCGACGGGACGCTGCTGCGGGGCTTCGTCGACCGCATCGACGTCGCAGCCTCCGGAAGGCTGCGGGTGGTCGACTACAAGACCGGCAGAGCTCCATCAGCGACTGGACGGCGGTCCGAAGCTGCCGAATCCAAGGCGCTGTTCCAGATGAAGTTCTATGCGTTGGCACTGCTGCGATCACGCGACGTGCTGCCCGCGCAGCTGCGGCTGATCTACCTGGCCGACGGTCAACTGCTGGACTACTCCCCCGACCACGCCGAGCTGCTGCGCTTCGAGAAGACCTTGATCGCGATCTGGCAGGCCATTCAAACTGCCGGTGCCACAGGTGATTTCCGGCCAAACCGGTCACGGTTGTGCGATTGGTGCGCGCACCGCGCGGTGTGTCCGACGTTCGGCGGGACCCCGCCGTCCTATCCCGGCTGGCCGGCGGACGGAGCTGCGTGAACGGCAGCTACTACCGTCGGGCCGCCGGCTCCGAGGACGTCTACGACTCCAGCGATCTGACCCGCAGTAACTGGGGCCCGCTGCAGCACGGTTCGCCCCCGCTGGCGCTGCTCACCAGGGAAATCGAGCGTCTGATCGCCGGATCGGGTCAGCGGATCGCCCGGCTGGGGCTCGACATCCTGGGCGCGATACCGGTGGCGCCGGTAAGGGTTGCAGCCCGGGTGCAGCGGCCGGGCCGGCGGATCTGCCTGCTGGAGGCCGAGATGTTCACCGGCGACGACGATCGTCCGGTGGCACGGCTGAGCGCATGGGCCTTGGCCACCGGTGACACCGCTGCCGTGGCCGCCGATCGGTACCCGCCCATGACGATCGGCCCGACGGTGCCGCCGCCGGTGTGGTTCGCCCGGGCCAGCGGATATGCCAGATCGGTGGTCTGGCGCATGCAGCAGGACTCATCCGACGGCGCAGCGGTGTCCTGGTTGAGTCCGCGCGTGCATCTGGTCGACACCGAGCAGACCACCGCGCTGCAGCGGTTGGCGATGGTGGTCGACTCGGCGAACGGAGTCGGCGCCGCGTTGGACGTGGATGAATACCTGTTCATGAACACCGACACCGTCGTACATCTTCACCGCCTGCCGGCCGGAGACGATTTCGGCCTGCGGGCCCGGGCCTCGATCGGGCCGGACGGGGTCGGCGTGACCACCGCGGAACTGTTCGACCGGACCGGGTTCATCGGCAGCTCAGCGCAGACACTGCTGGTGCAGCGACGCTGAGCGTCAGCTCACAGAACTGCGGTGAAAGCGGCGATCGCGATGCCACCCAGCACCGCGACACTGTCCTCCAGTAGCGCGATCGGCAAGTCGCGACCCTGGGATGAGGCCAGCCGGGTACGCGCCTGGTAGCCGCCCAGGGTGCCCAGTACCGCACCGATGGCACCCGCCCCGAGCGCCGACCAGGTGTAGCCCCACGCCGTGCCGATGACTGCCCCCGCAAACGCGCCCATGACAATTCGGGCGACGAACAACGGCGGTGCCGTGCGGCTCGGTGTCTTGGGGAGTTTGTCGTTGACCAGTTCGCCGACCGCCAGGACGGTGAGGATGGTCACCGTAACCGGATGACCCACCCAGGCGGCCCAGGTGCCATTCAGATTGATCCAGTGCAGGACGGCGGCCCACGCCACAACCGCGGGAGCTGTCAGGGACCGCAATCCGGCGACGATACCGATCAACAGAGCTAGCACCAGGACATAAACATGCGTCACGGCGATCCTCCTCGACAATGAACCCCGGCAGACATTAACACGGCGATACCGCGACTACCTGCACTTTCAGAATCGGCAGAACCTGATGTCCGAGGCCAGGATGGCCTTCGCCCCGATGGCGGCCAACTCGTCCATGATCGTGTTGACTTCGCGCCGCGGTACGAGCGCACGCACCGCCACCCAGTCCGGGTCGGCCAGTGGAGCGATGGTCGGTGACTCCAGGCCCGGGGTGATCGCGGCGGCCGCGTCGAGCACCGAGCGCGGACAGTCGTAGTCCAGCATCAGATACTGCTGGCCGAACACCACGCCCTGCACCCGGGCGGCCAGCTGGCCACGGGCAGCGGAGGTCTCCGTACTGCGGCCGTTCGACCGCACGCCCTCGATCAACACCGCCTCTGAATCGCACAGCGACTCACCGAAAGCCACCAGGTCGTGCTGGCGCAGCGTGCGCCCGGACCCCACCACGTCGGCGATCGCGTCGGCCACCCCGAGTTGGATCGAGATCTCCACCGCCCCGTCGAGACGGATGACAGTGGCCTCAATTCCCTTGGTGGCCAAATCCTTCCGAACCAGATTGGGGTAGGCGGTGGCGATCCGCTTGCCGGCCAGATCCGCGACGGCCCAGTCCCGGCCGACCGGGGCGGCGTAACGGAACTTCGACCACCCGAAGCCCAGCGCCAGCCGCTCGGCCACCGGGGCCCCGGATTCGGCCGCCAGGTCCCGGCCGGTGATGCCCAAGTCGAGTTGGCCCGACCCGACGTAGATGGCGATGTCCTTGGGCCGCAGGAAGAAGAACTCGACCTTGTTGGTCGGATCGAGGACCGTCAGGTCCTTGGCGTCGGCGCGGCTGCGGTAACCGGCCTCCGACAGCATCGCCGCGGCGGACTCACTGAGCGCCCCCTTGTTGGGGACCGCGACACGCAACATGTTCACAGCTTCCGGTACACGTCGGACAGCGTCAGTCCGCGCGAGATCATCAGCACCTGCGTCCAATACAGCAGCTGACTGATCTCACCGGCCAGCGCGTCGTCGGACTCGTGCTCAGCGGCCAGCCACACCTCGCCGGCCTCCTCCAGAATCTTCTTGCCGACGGTGTGCACCCCGGCGTCCAGTGCTGCAACGGTGGCGCTGCCGGCCGGTCGGGTGGCGGCGCGCTCACCGAGTTCGGCGAACAGCTCCTCGAAGGTCTTCACGAGCAGGGATTGTTTCATGCGCCATCACGAGCAGTCACGGCAGTTTCGCTCCGAGTCACCTGCCGGTGTATCTCGTGCAGGTCGGCCACCCCGAGACCGGCCAGAGACGCCACCTGACGACGCCGCGGCCCGGCCGGCACCGGTATCGCGTTCGGCACCACCAGCACCGCGCAGCCGGCCGCCTCGGCCGCGGCGGCGCCGGTCGGCGAGTCCTCCACGGCCAAACACCAGCGCGGATCCACCTCCAGCAGTTCGGCGGCACGCAGGTAGGGATCCGGTGCCGGCTTGCCCCTGCCCACCTCGTCACCGCAGACCACCGCCGAGAAGTAGTGCCGGCCGATGCTGCCCAGCGCCCGCTCGGCCAGCATCCGCGGGGTGTTGGTCACCAGGGCGATCGGCGTCGCGGCGGCGGCCAATTCGTCGAGCATCCCCCGGGCGCCGTCGCACCAGGGCAGGCCCGCGTCGAAGAGCTCGCCGGTGTAGGCGTGCAACCACTTCGCCGAGTCCGCCATCGCTGCCGGGTCGAGTTCCAGGCCCAGGTCGTCGTAGACGATCCGCATGGTGTTCTCGGCGCAGCCACCGACGGTGGCCGCCCGCACTTCCGGCCTCAGCACCCCGCCGAGCCGGTCATAGAGCGCGTCCATCGCGACATCCCACAGCTTCTCGGAGTCGACCAGGGTGCCGTCCATGTCGCACAGCACCGCGCGCAAGGCTCAGTCCTCCGGGTTGTAGCCGAGGTTGGCGCCGAGCCACCGCTCGGCTTCGGGCAGGGTCCAACCCTTGCGCTTCGCGTAGTCGGCGACCTGGTCCTGGGCCAACCGGCCGATCACGAAATACTGCGACTGCGGGTGCGAGAAGTACAGGCCGCTGACGGCGGCGCCGGGCCACATCGCCATCGAGTCGGTCAACTCGATGCGGGTCCGCTCTTGGACGTCCATCAACTTCCAGATCGTCGCCTTCTCGGTGTGCTCCGGGCAGGCCGGGTAGCCCGGGGCGGGGCGGATTCCCTGGTATTTCTCGGCGATGAGCGCCTCATTGTCCAGGGTCTCGTCCGCCTGGAATCCCCAGAACTCCTTGCGAACCCGCTGGTGCATCCGTTCGGCGAAGGCCTCCGCCAGCCGGTCGGCGACCGACTCCAGCAGGATCGCGCTGTAGTCGTCGAGGTCTTCCTTGAACTCCGCAATCTTCTCGCCGCTGCCGAGCCCCGCGGTGACGGCGAAGGCGCCGATGTAGTCGGCCAGACCGGTTTCTTTGGGGGCGATGAAGTCACCCAGCGACCGGTTGGGGATGCCGGCCCGGTGTGCGCCCTGCTGGCGCAGGTTGTGGAACATGGTCAGCACCTCGGTACGGGACTCGTCGGTGTAGACCTCGACGTCGTCACCGACCGCGTTCGCCGGGAAGAACCCGATCACCGCGTTGGCCGTCAGCCACTTCTGGCTGATCGCGTTGTCGAGCATCTCCTGAGCGTCCTCGTACAGCTTGCGGGCGGCCTCGCCCGAAGCCGGGTTGTTGAGGATGTCGGGAAAACGGCCCTTCATCTCCCAGGCGTTGAAGAACGGCTGCCAGTCGATGTACTCGCGCAACTCAGCGAGGTCGTAGTCAAGGAATTCTCGGACCCCGAGTCCCTGGACAGGCGCCGTCGGCGTGTAGTCGTCCCACTCGATGGGCGTCCGGTTCGCGCGAGCCTTCTCCAGCGGCACCATCGGCCGCTCGTTCTTCTGAGCGTGCCGTTCCCGAAGCGACGCGTAGTCGGCTGCGGTCTGCTCCAGCAGCGCCGGCCGCTGCTTGTCGTCGAGCAGCGCGGCAGCGACAGGAACGGAACGCGAGGCATCTTTGACCCAGATCACCGGACCGCTGCGCCGCGGCGCGATCTTCACTGCCGTGTGGGCGCTCGAGGTGGTCGCGCCGCCGATCAGCAGCGGGATCTCCAGACCTTCGCGTTCCATCTCGGCGGCGAAGCCGGCCATCTCCTCCAGCGACGGGGTGATCAGGCCGGAGAGGCCGACCATGTCGGCGTCGTACTCGTTGACCGCGGCCAAGATCTTGTCGGCGGGCACCATCACACCGAGGTCGATCACGGTGTAGTTGTTGCACTGCAGCACGACCCCGACGATGTTCTTGCCGATGTCGTGGACGTCGCCCTTCACGGTCGCCATCACGATCGTGCCGTTGGTGTGATCGCCCTCGCCGGGCTGCTTCTCCTCCTCGATATACGGCAGCAGGTAGGCCACGGCCTTCTTCATCACCCGGGCCGACTTGACCACCTGGGGCAGGAACATCTTTCCCGCACCGAAGAGATCGCCGACGACGTTCATGCCGTCCATCAGCGGGCCCTCGATCACCTCGATCGGCCGCCCGCCCGCAGCGGCGATCTCGGCCCGCAGCTCTTCGGTGTCGGGCTCGGCGTAGGCGTCGATACCCTTGACCAGGGCATGGGTGATCCGTTCCCGGACCGGAAGGTTGCGCCACTCGGCCGTCGCCGGGGCTGCATCTCCGGAGGCCCCGCCCGTGCTGCTGAACCGTTCCGCGATCTCCAGGAGCCGTTCGGCCGCATCCTCGCGACGGTTCAGCACGACGTCCTCGATGCGGTCCCGCAGTTCGGGGTCGATCGAGTCGTAGGGCACCAACGCACCGGCGTTGACGATGCCCATGTCCAGACCCGCCTTGATGGCGTGGAACAGGAACACCGCGTGGATCGCCTCGCGGACCGGGTTGTTGCCCCGGAACGAGAACGACACGTTCGAGATACCGCCGGAGATGTGCACCCCGGGAAGGTTCTCCTTGATCCAGGCGCAGGCCTCGATGAAGTCCATCCCGTAGGTCGCGTGCTCCTCGATGCCGGTCGCCAGCGCGAAGCAGTTCGGGTCGAAGATGATGTCCTCGGCCGGGAATCCGACCTCCTCGGTCAGGATCCGGTAGGCGCGCCCGCAGATCTCCTTGCGGCGCTCCAGGTTGTCGGCCTGCCCCTGCTCGTCGAAGGCCATCACGACGACGGCGGCGCCGTACTTGCGGCACAGCCGTGCCTCGCGGATGAACTTCTCCTCGCCCTCCTTCATGGAGATCGAGTTGACGATCGGTTTGCCCTGCACGTTCTTCAGGCCGGCCTCGATGACCTCGAACTTGGAGGAGTCGATCATCACCGGGATCCGGCTGATGTCCGGCTCGGCCGCGACCAGTTTGGTGAACCGGTCCATCGCGGCGACACCGTCGATCATGCCCTCGTCCATGTTGATGTCGATGACCTGCGAACCGACCTCGACCTGTTGTAGCGCGACCGACAGCGCGGTGTCGTAGTCCTCGGCCTTGATCAGGTTGCGGAACCGGGCCGAACCGGTGATGTTGGTGCGTTCACCGATGTTGACGAACAGCGAGTCGTCGGTGATGTTGAGCGGTTCCAGCCCCGACAGGCGGGTCGCGACCTCGATCTTCGGCACCTCGCGCGGCGATTTGCCCTCGACGACCCTGGCGATCTCGGCGATGTGCTCCGGCGCCGTGCCGCAGCACCCACCGACCAGGTTGACCAGACCGGCGTCGGCGAATTCGGCGATGTAGCCGGCCTGCCGCTCCGGGTCCTCGTCGTACTCGCCGAAGGCGTTGGGCAAGCCGGCGTTGGGGTAACAGGAGATGTAGGTGTCCGCGATTCGCGACATCTCGGCGATGTAGGGCCTCATCTCCGGCGCCCCCAGGGCGCAGTTGAGGCCCACCGCGATCGGCTTCGCGTGCCGGATCGAGTTCCAGAACGCCTCGGTGACCTGACCCGACAACGTGCGCCCGGAAGCATCGGTGATGGTGCCGGAGATGATGACCGGCCAGCGACGCCCGCGGTCCTCGAACAGCGTCTCGACGGCGAACACCGCTGCCTTGGCGTTCAGCGAATCGAAGATCGTCTCGATGAGGAGGATGTCGACACCACCGTCGACCAGGCCGTTGGCGGCTTCGAGGTAGGCGGCGACCAGCTGGTCGTAGGAGACGTTGCGGGCTCCGGGGTCGTTGACGTCCGGCGAGATCGACGCGGTCCGCGTCGTCGGCCCGAGCGTTCCGGCCACGTAGCGGGGTTTGTCCGGGGTGCTGAATTCATCGGCGGTCTTGCGGGCCAGCGCGGCGCCTACGTAGTTCAGCTCATAGGCCAACTCGTGCATGTCGTAGTCGGAGAGCGAGACCGCGGTCGAGTTGAACGTGTTGGTCTCCAGGATGTCCGCGCCCACCTCGAGGTACTCGCGATGGATCCCCTCGATCATCTGCGGCTGCGTCAGGTTGAGCAGGTCGTTGTTGCCCTGCAGTGCGGTCGGCCACTCGGTGAACCGATCACCGCGGTAGCCGGCCTCGTCCGGACGGTCCCGCTGGATCGCCGTGCCCATCGCGCCGTCGATCACCAGGATCCGCCGGCGCATCGTTGCGGTCAGCTCGTCGGTGCAGTCGGGCCGGATGTTGGGCGCGAAGGTTTCGGACCGCCCGATTTTCGATTCAGAGTCGTTCACGTGGATCCCTTCCATGACGGAAGGCGTCCTTAACTCTGCCGAGCGTGGCGGCCACCGCAAAGACCGGCGAACCGTTGCAACGCCTCTCGACGCTGAAAAGTCTACGTCGTCACAAAGCGTCGGAGCCAAACCCCCCAACGAACAAGCCGACTCAGCCCGTCGGTAGGGCCCATGATCTTTGCGCAGGCCTTACCCTGGCGGTGTGACCCGACCGGATGACGGCACTGCGCTTCCCGACCTGCACGACACCATCGTGGTGGCCGCGTTCGAGGGCTGGAACGACGCCGGCGACGCCGCCAGCGATGCGGTGCAGCACCTGAACGACATCTGGGAGGCCCGCCTGCTCGTCGACATCGACGACGAGGCGTACTACGACTACCAGGTGAATCGGCCGGTGATCCGCCAGCTCGACGGCGTGACCCGCGAGCTGGTGTGGCCGTCGATGCGTGTTTCGCACTGCCGGCCGCCGGGCAGCGACCGCGACATCGTGCTGATGCGCGGCGTGGAACCGAACATGCGGTGGCGGACGTTCTGCGCCGAACTGCTGGCGATCATCGAGCAACTCGACGTCGACACCGTGGTGATCCTGGGAGCGCTGCTGGCCGACACGCCGCACACCCGCCCGGTGCCGGTGTCGGGGGCGGCGTATTCGCCGGAGTCGGCCACCCGGTTCGGCCTGACCGAGACCCGCTACGAGGGCCCCACCGGGATCACCGGCGTGTTCCAGGACGCGTGCGTGGCCGCCGGGATTCCGGCCGTCACGTTCTGGGCGGCGGTACCGCACTACGTCTCGCAGCCGCCCAACCCCAAGGCGACGGTGGCGCTGCTGCGTCGTGTCGAGGACGCCCTGGACGTCGAGGTGCCACTGGGCGACCTGCCGGCCCAAGCGGAAGAGTGGGAGCTGGCGGTCACCGAGATGGCCAGCGAGGACGACGAGATCGCCGACTACGTGACGTCGCTGGAGGAACGCGGTGACGCCGAGGTCGACATGACCGAGGCGTTGAACAAGATCGACGGCGACGCACTGGCCGCCGAGTTCGAGCGCTACCTGCGGCGCCGACGGCGCTGAGGCGCTACTTTGCGCCTATTTTGCTTTCTACTTTTCTAAGGCCTCGTTGTAGGCGCTGGTGGAGCGGCCCAGCGCGGCGACTTCGGCGTCCATCTTCGGGACGATGGTGGCGGCTCCCTTGATAAACGGGCCTTCCACCGGCCGCAATGTCAGCACCGGCTTGAGCCAGCGGAACACCCCCACCCAGCGCGGGCAGTAGACCCGGCGCCGACGGCCCTCGATGCCCGCGACGAAGGCATCGACACACTTGTCGACCGAGGTGGTCTTGTTCAGCGGCCACGGCAGCTTGGCCAGCATCTCGCCGAAGGCCCCCAGATCGGCCTTGGTGTCGCGAACCAAGGGGGTGTCGATCCAGGCCATGTGCGCCGAGCCGACCTCCACGCCCTGGTAGGCCACTTCCTGACGCAACGCACTGGCGAAGTGCTCGACCCCGGCCTTGGCCACGTCGTAGGACGCCATCCCGGCCAGCGGACTGAACGCCGCCAGCGAGGACACCACCAGCACATAGCCGCGACGCTCGATGACCGACGGCAGAGCGGCGCGCACGGTATTGAACACCCCGACCACGTCGACGTCGATGACCCGCTTGAACGTCTCGGGGTCCACATTCAGCACCGACCCGTAGCTGGCGATACCGGCGTTGGCGACGACAGTGTCGATACCGCCGAAACGCTCTGCGGCCTGCGCGGCCACCGACTGCATCGCGGTCAGATCCCGCACATCGGCGACGGCTGTCAGGATCCGGTCACCGAGGTCACCGGCCAGCTTGCCGAGGGCGGCCTCATCCAGGTCGGTCACCACCAGCGAGGCGCCCTTGGCGTGCAGCCGGCGGGCCAGCTGCTCGCCGATACCGTGCGCGCCGCCGGTGATGAAGATGACTTGGGAGTGAATGGCAACCATGCGGCCAAACTACCCCCGGCGTCGGTGGTCTAGAGCGCCACGCCCAGCAGTGCGTCCACCGCAGTGGCCACCAGCCGCGGTGCGGCGGTGTCGTGACCGCCGTACTCCAGTGCATCCGTAGTCCAACCATCCAGTGCGGCAAGCGCTTTGACGGTGTCCAGATCATCGGCGAGGTAGCGGCGCACCCGCGCGACAACGTCGTCGGCAGCAGGACCGGCGGGCAGTGCGGTCGCTGCGCGCCAGCGGTCCAGTCGGACCCCGGCCTCGGCAAGAGTGGCGTCGACCCAGAACCGGTCGCTGCGGTAGTGCCCGGCCAGCAGGCCCAGTCGGATCGCTGCCGGCTCCACGCCGTCGGCGCGCAGCTTCGACACCAGCACCAGGTTCCCGCGGCTCTTGGACATCTTGTGCCCGTCCCAGCCGATCATCCCGGCGTGCACGTAGTGGCGGGCGAACCGGCGCTCCGCAGTGAGGGATTCGGCGTGTGCGGCGGAGAACTCGTGGTGCGGGAAGATCAGATCGGATCCGCCGCCCTGGATGTCGAGGCCGGTGCCGATGCGGCTCAGGGCGATCGCGGCGCACTCGACGTGCCAGCCGGGCCGTCCGGCGCCGAACGGCGCAGGCCAGCTGGGTTCACCCGGCCGGGCGGCGCGCCACAGCAGGGCGTCGAGCGGATCGGCCTTGCCGGCCCGGTCCGGATCGCCGCCGCGCTCGGCGAACAGTTCCAGCATGGTGGCACGGTCGAAACCGGACTCGTAGCCGAACTGGTCGGTGGCGTCGGCGCGGTAGTAGACGTCCGGGTGGTCGCCGTCGACGACGTAGGCCGATCCGGCGGCCAGCATCTTTTCCACCGCCTCCACTACGTCGTTGATGGCCTCGGTGGCCGCCACGTAGTGCTGCGGCGGCAGCACCCGCAGCGCGGCCATGTCCGTGGCGAACAACTCGACTTGACTGGACGCCAGGCTCCGCCAGTCCACACCGTCCCGGTCGGCACGCTCGAGCAGCGGGTCGTCGACGTCTGTGACGTTCTGCACGTAGTTCACCTGATGGCCGGCGTCGAGCCAGAGCCGGTGAATCAGGTCGAACACCAGATAGGTGGCGGCATGGCCGAGATGGGTGGCGTCGTAGGGAGTGATGCCGCAGACGTACATGGTGGCCGTCGGGCCCGGCGACACCGGGCGGATCTGCCGGTCGGCGGTGTCATACAGGCGCAGCGCCGGGCCGCGCCCGGGCAGGGCCGGAACGGCCGGCGCGGACCACGATTGCATGCCCCCGACTGTAAAGCCCGGCGGTTTAGCGAGGCTCGCCGGAGGCGAGGTGAAGCTGGAACCGCCGCATCAACACAGCCTCTAGAGCAATGTTCGCCGCACCGCGTCCAGCAGTGTCGGCGCCACATCCGGCCGGCACATCAGCAGGTCGGGAAGGTACGGGTCCGGCCGGTTGTAGCGCAGCGGTGACCCGTCGAGCCGGGTGGCGTGCAGACCGGCCGCCTGCACCACGCCCGCCGGGGCCGCCGAATCCCACTCCCACTGGCCGCCGGCGTGCAGGTAGGCGTCCACGTCACCGCGCACCACGGCCATGGCCTTGGCGCCGGCCGAGCCCATCAGCACCGGTTCGACCGGCACCACCTCGCGGAGGAAACGCACCACCGCCGGCATCCGGGAGGCGCTGACCGCAACCCGGATGGGGTTCGGGGTGCCGGTGTGCGTGTGACCCGAGGTGACCGTGTCGGTGCGAAACACCACGTTGCCGCGGGCCGGCAGCGACACCGCGGCGTCGGTGATGGCGCCCGATCCGTCGCCGTCCCGCTGCCACAACGCGATGTGCACCGCCCAGTCGTCGCGTCCCGGCGTGGTGAACTCGCGGGTGCCGTCGAGCGGGTCGACGATCCACACCCGGTCGCAGTGCAGCCGGGCCAGGTCGTCAGGCGACTCCTCGCTGAGCACGGCGTCGTCGGGGCGGGCGGTCTTGAGGGCGTCGAGGATCAAGCGGTTGGCCCGCCCGTCACCGGCGTCGCCGAGGTGCCACGGCTGGGCGAATCCCACCTCGTCGCGGACCGCCAGCAACAGCTTTCCGGCCTCGACGGCGAGTTCGGCGGCCAGCGCTGCGTCGGTCAACGTCACGTCTGGCAGTATCCCCGCCGCGATCAGAGCTGCTGCGCGCCGGGCTCCAACAGTCGCTTGGGGTGCATCCCGTCGACCTGGCCGATGAACGGCGGATGAATGCTGTAGCCCAGCATCCGGCGAATATCCTCGGAAACGACGCGCACCGTGTCCCGCGTCATGGAGAGGGTGAACGCCTCCTGCGGGCGCAGCCACGGCTCACAGTATTGAGCGGTCACCGCCAGTCGCGCCTGCTCCGATCGATTCGCGCCACCGCCGTGCCACAGGGTGCCGGGGAAGAATACGCAGGACCCGGCGCTCATCACCACCGGTTCGCGGTCGGCATCGGTGGGCTCACGGTCTCCCCACCGGTGACTGCCGACCAGAATGTCGGTGGCGCCGTTGTCGCCGGTGAAATCGTCAATGGCCCAGATCGTGGCCGCCCCCAACGCTTTTCGCGGCCTCGGCAGCGGATAGAAGCCGTCGTCGGTGTGCAGCATCTGGGCCTGCTCGCCCGGCTCGATGTTGATCACCTGCAGCATCGACAGCAGGTAGTTAGGCATGAACAGGCGGTCCAGCAGGGCCAGTACCCGGGGATGGTCCACGATGCGGTCGCAGGCGCGGGTCTTGTTGAGCACGCTGTAGACCCGTTGCGTCGCACGACCTTCGAACCCGTTGCGTCCGGTCCGGTCCAACAAAGGAGTGACGCTCGCACGAATCTCCGCCAGCTCGGCTGCGCTGAGCAGATCGGGCAGGATGACAGATCCGTCGCGCTCCAGCGCGGCCAGATCCGCGGCGACGACTTCCGGATCCACGCTTGCGCCGGCGCTCGCGCTGCGACGGTAGGTACCGGCCAGGTCCTTGTCCAACAAGTCGTGTCGGTCCTTCACCTCCACACCCACCGGAGCACCTCCATCCAAATAACATAACCGATTTCTGTTATTGTCGAATTGTGGCACGAGCTCCGGTCGGGCGTCAACAACTACTTGATGCGGCCCGCGACGAATTGATAGACGGCGGAGGGGCGTTGGAGCTCGGCGCGCTCACCCGCCGGGCCGGGCTCAGCACCGGCGCGCTGTATCACCACTTCGGCTCCAAGGCCGGCCTGCTCGCCGCCATCTACGACGGCTTCTACACCGGGCTGCGCACAGCGACCGCCGACGCGCATCTTCCGGATGCCGACTGGGGCAGTCGGGAACGCGAGCGCACGCGATGCTTCGTCGCCTACCACTTCCAGAGTCCGCTGGCGGGCGTACTGCTCGCCCGTATCGCGCTGGACCCCCAGCTCAGCGAGTTGGAGTCCGTCTACATCCAGAACATGAGCGACGACGCAGCCGCCAACATCCGCCACGGCCAGGACCTCGGTCAGCTGCCCACCGACATCGACCCCGACAGCGCCGGCGCCTACGTGATCGGCGGCCTGCGCCTCGGAGTCGCGCAACAGCTGCGGACCGCACCACGCCCCGACCCGGACCGCGTCGCCGAAAGGCTGTGGCGACTGACCGCCGGCACTCTCGGCATAGCCTGACGAAGACGGCTAAAACGCCGGCCAGGGTATCGGGCGATGACTGTTCGGGCCGGGCATCACCGGATGCTCCAGCAGGTCTTCGACGCGCCGCCGCAGGGCGCTGATCTCGGTGGACGTCAGGTGCGGTTGCAGCGCCCCGGCCAGCGGACCTTCCAGCGCCGCGGCCAGCTGCGACACCGCCGGCAACGTCTCGCCGTCGACAGGAGTGCCTGCCCAGCCCCACAGCACGGTGCGCAACTTGTCCTGGGTGTGCAGACTCACGCCGTGATCGACGCCGTAGACGTTGCCGTCGGTGCCGCACAGAATGTGACCGCCCTTGCGGTCGGCGTTGTTGATCACCATGTCGAAGACCGCCATGCGACGCAGCCGGGCGTCGTCGGCGTGCACCAGAACGACCGGGTCGCCGGCGTAGTCATAGGCCCGCAACACCGACAGATAGCCGGCCGGGATCTTGCCGACCGGCACCAGGTCGACCAGGTCCGGTCCCGACGGCGCCTCCTCGTCGCCGTCGCCGGGTTGATCCACCCACAGCTGCACCATTCCCGGACCTGCCGGGCCGTCACGAATAATGGTGTAGGGCACCAGATTCCAGCCCAGTTCGGCCGAGATCAGGTGCGCGACCAGCTCGCGACCGGCCAGCGTGCCGTCCGGGAAGTCCCAGAGCGGCTGCTCACCGGCGATCGGCTTGTACACGCAGTGGGTGCGATGCTCCCCCAGCGTCGCCTCGCACAGAAAGGTGGCGTTGCTCGCCGAGCGGATGCGGCCCAGGACCTCCAGCTCCCCGGAGCGCAACGCCTCCCGATCGTCAGACGTCGGAGTCATCGGGCTCATCGTCGGGCCCGAATGCGCCCCGCCGATAGCCGTTGGTGCGGACGCAGATGTGGCCGGCCGGATCCAGCGGCTCGTCGCACAGCGGGCACGGCGGGCGGCCCGCGGAGATGACCCGGTTGGATCGGGTGGCGAACTGCCGCGCCGACTCCGGCGTCAGGAACACCCGCACCGCGTCCGGGCCCTCATCGGTGTCGTCGAGAACCACCGACGCGTCGAATTCGGTCTCGCTGACCGCCAGCAGTTCGACCACCACGGTCTGCGCCTCGGAGTCCCAACCCAACCCCATGGTTCCGACCCGGAACTCGGCGTCCACCGGCGTCACCAGCGGGTTCAGGTCGTCGACCTCAGTGGGTTCGGGCGGTACCGGGGTGCCGAATCGGCGGTTGACCTCCAGCAACAGCGCGCCGATCCGCTCGGCGAGCACCGCCACCTGCTGCTTTTCCAGCACCACCGAGACCACCCGCTCGTCATGCACCGCTTGCAGGTAGAAGGTGCGATTCCCGGGCTGGCCGACGGTCCCGGCCACGAAGCGGTCGGGAGTGCGAAAAACGTGGATTGCTCGGGACATGGCATCTCCAAAATACCGGCAGTCGGCGATCACACCGGTATCCGTGTCGACTAGGTGGTGGATCCACCGACTACGGCGTCGCTTGACGAGCCGTCGGCGGGCGGCGAATTCTTGAGCGCGGCAGCCAGTGAGGCGCCGGTGTGGTTGAGATGGATGACGAACGGGCGCAACGGCGTGTAGCGGATCACGCTCGCCGAGGCCGTGTCGGCGGTGATCCGCTGGAAACCGTCCAGGTGGACGCCGAGTGCGTCGGCGAGGACGGCCTTGATGACGTCGCCGTGGGTACAGGCCAGCCACAGCACGTCGGCGCCGTGCTGCTCGGCCAGCTGCCGGTCGTGGTCGCGGACCGCGGCGACCGCTCGGGCCTGCACCTGTGCCAGCCCTTCGCCGTCGGGGAACACCGCGGCGCTGGGCTGGGCCTGCACCACCCGCCACAGCGGTTCGCCGGTCAGCTCGCTCATCTTGCGCCCGGTCCAGGCCCCGTAGTCGACTTCGGCGAGCCGGTCGTCGATGACCGGCTCCAGCCCCAGCGCGGCGGCCAGCGGTTCGAGGGTGCTGCGGCAGCGCAGCAGCGGTGAGCGCACCAGCGCCTTGATCGGCAGACCGGCGAGCCGGTGGACGACCTGTGCGGCCTGCTCGCGGCCCACGGCGTCGAGGTCGACGCCCGCGGAACGTCCGGCCAGGACGCCGGCGGTGTTCGCGCTGGAGCGGCCGTGCCGCAGCAGGATGACGGTCATGACTGGGCCGCCAGGACACCGGTGGCCAGCAGCACCAGGATCGTCACACCGGCGAGCACCCGGTAGCCGACGAACCAGTACATGCTGTGCGAAACCAGGAAACGCAGGAACCAGGCCACCGCCGCCCAGCCCACCCCGAAGGCGATCAGAGTGGCCACCAACAGTTGCGGGCCGCTGGCGCTCATCCCCGCACCGGCCGGGTGAAACGCGTCCGGCAGCGAGAACAGTCCGGAGGCGAACACCGCCGGGATGGCCAGCAGGAATCCGAAGCGGGCGGCCAACTCCCGGTCCAGGCCGGCAAACAGCCCGGCGCTGATGGTGGCGCCGGAGCGGGACACCCCGGGAACCAGCGCAAGCGTTTGCGCCGAGCCCACCAGGACGGCGTCGCGCCAGGTCAGCTGCTCGGCGTGGCGGGTCTGCCGGCCGAGGTATTCAGCCGCGGCGATCACCACCGAGAACACCACCAGCGCGGTGGCGACCACCCACAGATTGCGCACCCCGGACCGGATCTGGTCGGTGAACACCAGCCCCAGCACGCAGATCGGGATGGTGCCGATGATGACGTACCAACCCATCCGGTAATCGGTCTCGCGGTCGGGGGCCAGTTGCGTCTTGGTGAGCGCCGAGGCCACCCCGGACAGCCAGGCCGTAGCGATCCGCGCGATGTCCCTGGCGAAATAGACCAGTACCGCCACCTCGGTGCCGAGTTGGGTCACCGCGGTGAAGGAGGCCCCGGCGTCACCGCCGAAGAACAGCCGCGACAACAGCGCCAGGTGCCCTGAAGATGAGACCGGCAGAAATTCGGTGAGCCCCTGGACAATCGCCAGGACGACGACCTGCGGCCATGACATCCCAGCAGCCTCGAGTACCGACACGACGAAGACCGTACCGGGCGAAACTCAGCGGGTCAGATCGGCTACCACGTCACGAACGGCGGCGGCCAGGCTGCGCTCGTCGGCGACGTCGATGTCGAAGAGGTTTCGGCTCGCCGTGGCCACCACGTCCTCCTCGTGCGGGACCGGGCAGTCCAGCAGGGGCCGGTAGATGTCGACCACCAGCAGCTGCTGCTCGATGCGGAAGGAGAAGCTGCGGCCGTCACCGACCTCGCCGAACCCGCTCGCGAATGCGCCGGTCCAGATCTCCTCCACGAGGAATTCCGAACATGCCAGTTGCCAGTCTTCGGCCACAGTCATGGCGGGAAGGTTACACCTAAGCGAACTTATAGTTACCCCGGACATGCCGATGGGCGTCAACGCCTTACTTAGAATCGGTGTTCGCCCCCGAGTCGACCACCGACCGCGACGAGCTGGAAGAGCTGCCCGTGCCGAAGCACTCCCCCCGCAGGCCCCTGTCCGGCCTGTTGTTGTCGCTGCTGTTGCTGCTCACGGCATGCTCGTCCAACCCCGTCACCGCGCCGCCGCCGACGATCCCGCCGGCGCAGCCCGCCTTCTCACCCGCGGTGTCCGAGCGCCCGGCCGGTACGGTGCGGCCGCTGACCGGGCGGGCCACCGGCGCAGCGTTCGATGCCGCCACCGGGTTGCTGGTGGTGCTGAGCCCCGGACCCGACGCACAGGCGCCCGCGAGCGTCAACTTGGTCGGCGCGCCCGATCACGCCGTCCTGGCGATGCCGGGCCCGGCGACCGCGCTGACCGGCGACGGCCGGGGGGTGGCCTACCTGTCCGGCCACGGCGGCTACTTCACCCTCGACCTGACCACCCGCCACATCAGCAGGGTCGACGTCGACGATGCCGCCGGCGTCGACTTCACCGCGATCGCCCGGCGCAGCGACGGCACGATGGTGTTGGGCAGTGCGGACGGCGCGGTCCACACCCTGACCTCCGACGGCGCGCGGACGGCCGAACGGGCGAAGATCTTCGCCCGCGTCGATGAGATTGTGACGCAAGGCGATACCTCCGTCGTGCTGGACCGGGGTCAGACGTCGGTGACCACCATCGGCCCCGACGGCAAGCCGCAGTACGCGCTGCGCGCCGGCCAGGGCGCGACGACCCTGGCGGCTGATCCGCACGGACCGGTGTTGGCGGCGGACACCCGCGGTGGCCAGCTGCTGGTGTACGGCGTGGATCCGCTGATTCTGCGGCAGGCCTACCCGGTGCCGCAGTCCCCCTATGGGGTAGCCGGCGCGCGGGGGTTCGCGTGGGTGTCGCAGACCGCGACGAACACCGTGGTCGGCTACGATCTGAGCACCGGAATTCCCGTGGAGAAGGTTCGATACCCGACCGTGCAGCAGCCCAACACCTTGGCCTTCGACGACAAGTCGGACACCTTGTACGTGGTGTCCGGCGTCGGGGCGGGGGTCCAGATCATCGAGCATGCGGCGAGGCAACGTTGACCGCGCTGCGGCCACGCCGGCTGCCGGCGGGCTGGGAGGCCGAACTGTCCGATGAATACGAATGGATTCCACTGCGGCTGCCACCGGAGGTCACCCGCATAGGCGCCTCGACCCGGCTGTCGATCGAAGCCGAATATCGAGGTTGGGAGCTGACCCGGGTGCGGTTGTACACCGATGGGAGCAGGCGGGTGTTGTTGCGCCGCAAGAAGAGGCACTTGAACGCGGTTACGCCGAGCCGCTGCGTCGATCAGCCGGGGTTGTAGGCGGATGGGTTTCTACGGCGTGCTGCGCCGCGCGCTGTTCGCGATGCCGCCGGAACGCAGTCACACCCTGGCGTTCGTCACCCTGCGCGGTGCCACCGCCCTCTCGCCGGCACGGCGGATTCTGCAGCACCGGCTGGCGCCGCATGACCCGATACTGGCCAGCACGGTGTTCGGGGTGCAGTTTCCCGGGCCGCTCGGGCTGGCCGCCGGGTTCGACAAGGACGGCGTCGGGTTGAAAGCCTGGGGCGCATTGGGTTTCGGTTACGCCGAGGTGGGCACCGTTACCGCGGCGCCGCAGCCCGGCAACCCCGCCCCGCGGCTGTTCCGGCTACCCGACGACCGTGGCCTGCTCAACCGGATGGGGTTCAACAACCACGGGGCCGACGCGCTGGCCGCCAGGCTGGCCAGGCATCACGCCGACGTGCCGATCGGGGTCAACATCGGCAAGACCAAGGTCACCCCGGCCGAGGACGCAGTGCAGGACTACCGGGCCAGCGCCCGGCTGCTCGCGCCGCTGGCCGCCTATCTGGTGGTCAATGTCAGTTCGCCGAACACCCCGGGGCTGCGCGATCTGCAGGCAGTAGAACAGCTGCGGCCGATCCTGGCCGCGGTGCGCGCCGAGACCACCAGGCCGGTGCTGGTGAAGATCGCTCCGGATCTGGCCGACGATGACCTGGATGCCGTGGCCGACCTGTCGGTGGAACTGGGCCTGGCCGGGATCGTGGCCACCAACACCACGGTGTCCCGCGACGGGCTGGTCACCCCGGGGGTGGCAGAACTCGGGCCCGGCGGGATCTCCGGCCCGCCGGTGGCGCGCCGGGCTCTCGAAGTGCTGCGGCGGCTGTACGCCCGCGTCGGTGACCGGCTGGTCCTGATCAGCGTCGGCGGCATCGAAGACGCCGACGACGCCTGGGAGCGGATCACCGCCGGCGCGTCGCTGCTGCAGGGCTACACCGGGTTCATCTACGGCGGCGGTCTGTGGGCCCGCAACATCCACGACGGCCTGGCCGACCGGTTGCGTGCCGGCGGGTTCGCGTCGCTGGCCGAGGCGGTCGGCTCCGCCGCGCGCTAGCCCACCCCCGGGTCCGTTACTTCTGCTCGTAGGTGCCGACGATCACCGCACGCGCGATCGCGCGCATGAACAGGTTGAAGCCCAGAAAGGCCGGGCTGGCGTCCTCGGCCAGGTCCAGCTTCTCGGTGTCGACGGCGTGCACCGCGACGTAGTAGCGGTGCGCACCGTGACCGGCCGGCGGAGCGGCGCCCACGTAGCGGCGCATGCCGGCGTCGTTGACCAGGGTCAGCGCATCACCGGGAAGCAGACTGCCGTCGCCGACGCCCTCGGGCAGCTCGGTGCAGGTGGCCGGCAGGTTGGCCACCGCCCAGTGCCAGAATCCCGACGCGGTGGGCGCGTCCGGGTCATAGACGGTGACCGCGAAGCTGCGGGTCTCCTCCGGGAAGCCCGACCAGCTCAGCTGCGGGCTGGCGTCCTGCCCCCCGGCGCCCATGATTCCGCTGACCTGGGGGTTGGCCAGCGACTCGCCGTCGGTCAGCGACGACGAGGTCAGCGTGAAGGTCGGCAGCTCGGGTAGCGCGGCATAGGGATCGGGGGCGGAGCTCATGGGCAGTCCTCTCGTTTGATCAACAGTGTGTCAGGAAGTGTTGGAGTACCCGCGTTCCGAACGTCAATGCGTCCACCGGGACCCGCTCGTCGACCCCGTGGAACAGCGCGGAGAAGTCGAGGTCCGGCGGCAGCCGCAGCGGAGCGAAACCGAAGCAGCGAATACCCACCTGGGCGAACGCTTTTGCGTCCGTTCCCCCGGACAGCATGTAGGGAACGGTTCGGGCATCGGGGTCGCAGACCAGCAGCGCGGCGTTCATGGCCTCGACCAGATCGCCGTCGAAGGAGGTCTGCACCGGCGGCAGGTTGGTGATCCATTCCCGGGTCACGTCCGGGCCGATCAGTTCGTCGACCTCGGCTTCGAACGCCGCCTGACGCCCGGGCAGCACCCGGCAGTCCAGCACCGCCTCTGCGGTCGCGGGAATGACGTTGGCCTTGTAGCCGGCCTGCAGCATGGTCGGGGTGGCGGTGTCGCGCAGGGTGGCGTTGACGATCCGGGCGATCGGCCCCAGCTTCTCGATCATTCCTTCCAGGTCCGGCGAGTCGACGTCGATGGCGTGCCCGGTCTCCTCGGAGACCGCCGCCAAGAACTGCTCGACGGCCTCGGTGAGCACCAGCGGGAACCGGTGTTTGCCCAGCCGTGCCACCGCCTCGGTCAGGATGGTCACGGCGTTGGCGTCGTTGATCATCGACCCGTGCCCGGCGCGACCGTGGGCCCGCAACCGCATCCAGCACAACCCCTTTTCGGCGGTCTCGATCAGATAGAGCCGGCGCTCCCCGCCGTCGCGGCGCGGCACCGTCAGTGAGAAACCGCCGACCTCGCCGATCGCTTCGGTGACGCCGGCGAACAGGTCCGGCCGGTTCTCCACCAGCCAATGCGCCCCGTACTTTCCGCCGGCCTCCTCGTCGGCGACGAACGCGAACACCAGATCGCGCGGCGGGGTGATCCCGGCGCGGGCCAGGTGTCTGGCCACCGCGATCATCATGCCGACCATGTCCTTCATGTCGACCGCGCCGCGGCCCCAGACATAGCCGTCGGTGACCGCACCGGAGAACGGGTGCACACTCCACTCGCTCGCCTCGGCGGGCACCACGTCGAGGTGCCCGTGGATCAGCAGCGCCCCGCGTGACGGGTCGGAGCCCGCCAGCCGCGCGAACACGTTGCCGCGTCCCGGTGCGCCGGACTCGACGTACTCGGTCTGGAAGCCGGCTTCCTCGAGCTGCGCGGCCACCCATCGGGCGCACTCTGCTTCACCCTTGGTGGTGTCCGGCTCACCGGTGTTGGAGGTGTCAAACCGGATGAGAGTGCTGACGATCTCGACCACTTCATCGGCTGCATCGGGGTAGACCGTCACAGTTACCTTTCCTACCACTTCGTCGCATCGGCCTTCGGATGGTGCCGTGTGGGCTGGCTTGGGTCTGGCGCTGGGCATCCGTTAGCCTTAGCTGCCCGGGCTGATCCGGGTTGGTCCGAGTGGCGGAATGGCAGACGCGCTAGCTTGAGGTGCTAGTGCCCTATTAATGGGCGTGGGGGTTCAAGTCCCCCCTCGGACACACTTGTGATGAGTCGCGTCATAGGTGACATCTGAGTCGCGTCATCGGTTACAGATTGCCCTGGCTTTTGCCGGGGCTTT
>NZ_JBVAXQ010000016.1:0-10515 GCF_055419425.1 Mycobacterium sp. IDUB_21
CTGGGCAGTTCTTATTGGCCACCAACGGGCAGTTCTCCTGTCCGCCCACGGGCAGTTTCAGCTGTCCATTGACATTCGAGAAAGTCTGCTTCGAAAACGTCCGCCAAGAACGCGTAGGTGCCCTCCAGCGCGGAGGTACTTACCGCTTCCCGACGAGTGGCCGGCCGAGCGAGCAGGCTCGGGTTCGGCAGCAATGAAGACGCTTGGTCGGCACGTGCCATCGCCGCCGCGGCGTCGATCACCGCGGCATAGGTCTGAGCTTCCAGTTTGAGGTCCGCAGGAAGGGGGTCCGGCACGTAGGCGACGTATTCGTACGCCTCACCTAGTCGGGGGTCATGACCCCCGATTGGCACCAACCGTCCGATCGGGCTGTTACGAAGCGCCTCGATATCCATCGGATCCACCTCAACTCGCCAAGCTTGAATTCCAGGAGTGCAATTTCAAGGTTAGCGCCTCAACCTTGAAAACTGACATCCTGATTTCAAGGTTCCCGCTCTCGGTAGATCAGAAGCGGCCTCGACCACCAAGGTGCCCCAGTCCGCAGGCAGTCCGCAGTAGATTTTCGCGACGCCTGCGCGCGCCAACCCACCCAATGCAGCTGACCTGGGAAAACTTACGCGGGCCAACATACCCAACGTCATCAAAACCCCAGGTGGCTTCGTTCGGGACGAAGAGGTCGCAGGTTCAAATCCTGTCACCCCGACTGAGGTTGTTGCAGATCACAGGCCCTGACCAGCAACTCTGGTCAGGGCCTTTTTCTGTCTCTGGGCGGGTGTCTAGCGCCGGTTGGGTCCGATCGGGCCGGGGCCGACCGGGCCGGGGCCAACCGGGCCGACAACGCCACCGGGTCCGACGGGTCCGCCGACGCCGACGCCGATCGGTCCGGCGGGACCGATGATCGGATGCGGGTCCACGCCCCCGGGCTCGCATTGATTTGTCTCTGTGTTGAAGTACATGCCGTAGCCGCAGCCATCTGCGGGGTCAGCCCGGCTGATGGCGGGTGACGCGAGTCCGATCAGCGACACAGATGTCGCGGCAAGGGCAAACACGGACATCGTGGCCCAGCGCCGCAGTAATCGGCTCATTGCCGTCTCATTTCTTGCCGTCTGGTCGCTCATAACGGGGTTATGACTCTCGTCCACCATAGTCGCGGGTAACCGGATTTACTGTGGCTCACTCGAATAGGGCCTCAATTCAGAATGTGCAGCCGCCACTCGCGCAGTATCGGCTCGACCATCACGAAGTAGGTGGTGTTGTCGTCGCCTTCGGGTCCGCCCGTCAGGATTCCCGCGGCGCTGATGGTGCCGTCCGGGTTGGTCACGAAACCCGGACTGCCACTGTCGCCCTCGATGCTGAACAGGTTGGTCACCACCACGTTGCCCGCGATATCCGTGACGACGCCGCAGGTCTCGCCGGTCTGCGAGCCCACCTTGCAGAACGGCATGCCGACCTGGATCTGGTCGGGCCGCAGCACATCTCGGATGTGGTAGCGCCCGTCGACGCCCCCGTTGGGCGTGGGCGTACCCGGGCGCAGCCGGATGATGGCCGCATCGCGGTCGTCGCCGTTGTTCTCGCTGGCGAAGATCGAGCCCAGCGGAGCCGCACCGGCGTCGGTCCACTCCGAGCCGTCCCCGGAGTCGCAGTGCCCGCTGGTCAACAGGTAGTAGTCGCCGAAGCGGTCCTGGGTCACGAAACCGGCGGTGCAGACGCTGCTGTCGTCGCCGACTTCCATTCCGGCCGTCGGGTTGGCCGGTGCCGGGCCGGCGAACACCACTCCGGCCACCGCGAGCGCAGCCGTGAGCAGGGTCGGTTTCCGAACGTCACGCGACCTTGCACCCACCCGGTGATGTTAGCCGGGCCCGCAAGACCCGGCTAGGAGTTTGCCGTGCATTACGTCGGCACGACGCTCCTGCATCAACTGGTCGCGCCGGGCTTGGTCCGCATCGACTCGCCGCTGAGCCCCCGGGCGGTGTTGACCAGGCCCACCATCGAAAACGCCTGGGGAAAATTGCCGACCTGGCGACCGGCCTCCGTGTCGTATTCCTCGCTGAGCAACCCGACATCGTTGCGCAGGCCCAACAGTCGCTCGAACAGCGCGCGGGCCTCGTCGCGACGGCCGATGCCGTGCAGCGCATCGGCCAGCCAGAATGTGCACACCAGAAACGCACCCTCGGTGCCGGGCAGGCCGTCCACCGAACCCTCGTCGGCGCCTCCCTGTGTTTGGTACCGCTTCAGGAAGCCGTCGCTGGACAACTCGCGCTGCACCGCATCGACGGTTCCCACCACCCGAGGGTCGTCCCACGGCAGAAACCCCACCCGGGGAATCAGCAGCAGCGCCGAATCCAGCCCGGCCGAACCGTAGGACTGGGTGAACGTGCCACGCTCGGCGTCGAAGCCATGCTCACAGACGTCGGCGTGGATGGCATCCGCCAGTGCCCGCCACTTCTGGACCGGGCCTTCCCGGCCATGGTTCTGCACCGCATGCACCGCCCGGTCCACCCCGGCCCAGGCCATCACCTTCGAATGCACGAAATGCCGTTGCGGGCCACGGACTTCCCACAGGCTGGCGTCGGGAGAGTCCCAGTGGCCCTCGAGGAAGTCCAGCAGGGCGCATTGAATATCCCAGGCGGTGTCCTCGCACTCCAGCCCGGAATCCAGCGCCAGGTTCAGTCCGTCGAGGACCTCACCCCACACGTCCAGCTGGAACTGCCCCGCGGCCTCGTTGCCGGTCCGCACCGGTTTCGAACCCTCGTAGCCCGACAGCCAATCCAGCGTTTGCTCGGGCAGTCGGCGGGTGCCGTCCAGGCCGTACATGATCTGCAGCTTGGCCGGGTCACCGGCCACCGCGCGCACCAGCCATTCCCGCCAGGCTTTGGCTTCGGCGACGTAGCCGGTGCCCAGCAGCGCCTGCAAAGTGAAGGTGGCGTCCCGCAACCAGCAGTATCGATAATCCCAATTCCGCACGCCGCCAATGCATTCCGGCAGTGATGTGGTGGCTGCGGCGACGATCCCGCCGGTGGGGGCGTAGGTGAGCGCCTTGAGGGTGATCAACGCGCGCCGTACCGCGTCGGCCCACTGGCCTTGGTATTGGCACTGCTCGATCCAGTTCTGCCAGAACGACTCGGTCTTCCCCAGCGCATGCGCGGCTTCGGATCGGGCAGCCTCGGGCAGTAGGTGCGACGGCGTGTGGGTCAGTACGAACGGCACCTGCTCGCCGGCGGACACCTCGAATTCCGCGACGGTAGTCATGTTTTCGCCCCGCATGGTGACCGGGCTGGACAGGCAGACCGTGTCCGGGCCGGCGACCGCTATCAGCCCGTAGTCGCTGCGGCGCATCCAGGGCACCACGTTGCCGTAGTCGAACCGGATCGTCAGGTCCATTCGCATCGAGACCCGCCCGGACACGCCCTCGACGATCCGGACGAGGTCGGCGGACTTGCCGCGCGGCGGCATGAAGTCGGTGACCCGCACCGTGCCGCCCGGGGTGTCCCATTCGCTGTCGACGATCAGCGTCTCGCCGCGGTAGCCGCGCCGGGTGGCCGGCCCGCCGCCGGCCGGGGCGATGCGCCAGTAGCCAGCGGACTCGTCATGCAGCAGCGCGGCGAAACAGGCCGGGGAGTCGAACCTGGGCAGGCACAGCCAGTCGATGCTGCCGTCGCGGCCCAGCAGCGCCGCGGTGTGCAGGTCACCGAGCAGCGCGTAGTCCTCGATCAGCGCCGACCTCATCGCCTAAAGGCGGTCCTTGACGGCGGCCGACAGCCGGGAACCGTCGGCCTTGCCCGCGGCGATCGCCGTGGCGGCCTTCATCACCAAGCCCATGTGCTTCATGTGCGGCCGCTCCCCGATCTCCTCGGCAACCTGCGCCAGCGCGGTGTCCACGACGTCGCCCAGTTCGGCCTCACTGAGCGGTTCGGGCAGGTACGCGTCGATGATGCGAGCCTCGGCGTGCTCTTGAGCGGCGAGTTCACCGCGACCGTTCTCGGTGTAGATCTCGGCCGACTCAGCACGCTTGCGGGCTTCGCGGGCCAGTACTTTGAGCACATCCTCGTCGGTCAACTCGCGGGCCTGCTTGCCGGAGACCTCTTCGGCCTGGATCGCGGCCAGCAACATTCGCAGGGTTGCGGTACGCAGCTTTTCCTGCGCCTTCATCGCTTCGGTCAGGTCCGCCCGCAACTGAGATTTGAGTTCCGCCATGGGACATAACGCTACGCTCAGCCACATGGTGAATCCGCCGCCGCCCGGCTACCCCGGCCCTGGTTTTCCCCCGCCCGGTTACGGCCCGCCGCCCGGATACGGGCCACCACCGCCGGGTTACGGGCCGCCGCCGGGTTACGGCCCACCGCCACCGGGATACGGACCGCCGCCGGGTTACGGCCCACCGCCACCGGGATACGGGCCGCCGCCGGGATATCCGCAGCCCGAACTCAAACCGGGCGTCATCCCGCTGCGCCCGCTCAGCCTGACCGACATCTACAACGGTGCGGTCGGCTACATCCGGGCCAACCCGAAAGTCGTGCTGGGGCTGACCGCGATCGTCGTGGTGGCCACCCAGATCATCAGCGGGATCGCACTGTTCGGACTGCTGGCCGCGGTCGGGCCGGCACATCGCGGACCGTCGGCCGGCGAAATCTCCGGGGGCGACGTGGCGGCATGGCTGACCGGGTTCGCCGGCGCGGGCATCGTGACCGCCCTGGGCACCATCGTGCTGACCGGCATGCTGACCGCCGTCGTCGGGCGGTCGGTGTTCGGCTCGCCCATCACCGTCGGTGAGGCGTGGGCGATCGTCCGCACCCGTTTTGCGGCGCTGATCGGCCTCACCGCCCTGATCGGGCTGGCAGCGGCGGTGTTGTGCGGCTTCGCCGCGTTCGTCATCGCTCTTGCCGGCGGAGCGGGAGGCCCCGGGGCCGCCATGTTGGTCGGCCTGCCGCTGGTGCTGGCATTGATCGCGGTGCTGGGCTACGGCTACGCGGTGCTGGTGTTCGCGCCGACGGTGATCGTGCTCGAGCGTCAACCGGTGATCGAGGCCATGCGGAGGTCGTTCGCCCTGGTGCGCAACAGCTTCTGGCGAGTGCTGGGCATCATGATGCTGACGGCTCTGATCGTGTCCCTGATCAGCAGCGCGGTGGCGTTTCCGTTCAACATCATCGGGATGGCGGTCACCCACGGCGCGGAGGGCCTGATCGGTTCGACGCAGCTGGGCCTGTTCTCCCGGATCGGTGCGACGATCGGCCAGATCATCGTGCTGCCCTTCACCGCCGGCGTCGCGGTGCTGCTGTACACCGATCGCCGTATCCGCGCCGAGGCGTTCGACCTGGTGCTGCGGACCGGCGTAACGAGCGGTCCGTACGGCGGCGGGTCCACCGACCACCTGTGGCTGACCCGGCCACCGGGGTGAGGACGCCCCGGTGCCCACCGTCGACATCGACCGCGAAGCTGCCCGCGAGGCCGCCGAACGTGAACTGGCCAAACCGATCTACCCACGGCCGTCACCGAAGCAGCAGTTCATCGACTTCATCGAGACGCTGGTTCGGCGGCTGATACTCAAGGGCGCGGAGCTGCCGGGTGGGTGGTTCACCATCAGTGTGCTGGTGATCGTGCTCGTGGCGGCGGTGGTGGCCGCCATCGAAGTCGGCCGGCGCATGCTGCGCGACCGTGACGGCGGCCGGCCGCTGTTCGGCACGACGCAGCTACGCGCCGCAGAGCACCGCGCGACCGCGCAGCGCTGCGCGGATTCGGGAGATTGGGCCGAAGCGATCCGGCACCGATTGAGGGCGGTGGCACGCGAACTCGAGGAAACCGGGGTGCTCCAGCCCGTCCCGGCGCGCACCGCGACCGAGCTGGCCCGCGACGCCGGTGCGGTGCTGTCCGGCCTGGCGGGCGAATTGCGTCAGGCCGCCGAGACGTTCAACGATGTCAGCTACGGCGAGCTGCCGGCCACACCGGACGGGTATCGGATCGTCGCCGGCCTGGACGAGCAGGTGTGCTCCGCGACGCGACAGCGGCAGTACCGGTGACGGCCACGCGCCGGACTTGGCTGTGGGTCAGCGCGGCTCTGGTGGTGATCGTGACCGTTTCGGCGGTCGGCGCCTACCTGACCAGCCCCCGGCCGGGTGGCCGGATGGATCCGAACGCCACCGGCCCGGAGGGCACCCACGCCCTGATGACGCTGCTGCGTGACCGCGGCGTCGAGGTGGTGGTCGCCGACACCATCGACGACGTCACACGCGAGGCGAGACCGGATTCGCTGGTACTGGTGGCCGAGACCCGGCGCATCGCCGGCCCGGAGGCTGGGGAACTGTTGAACCGGCTGACCCGCCTGCCCGGCGACCTGCTGCTGGTGGCGCCCGACGCCCGGGCACGCAAAGCCCTGACACCCGATATCCGGACCGGCCCGGTGCGTGCGTTCACCCAGGCACCCGGCTGCAGCCTGCGCGAGGCCGAACGAGCCGGGACGGTCGACCTGGGCACTGCCGCGACTTATGCCGCGGCGCGCGGCCAGTCGGTACACAGCTGCTACGACGGCGCACTGGTCCGCTATCGCAGCGAGGATCGGACCATCACGGTGATCGGTAGCGCGTCCTTCATGACGAACACCGAGCTGGCCCGCGAAGGCAACGCCGCGCTGGCGATGAACCTGGCCGGCTTCCGGGAGCGCCTGATCTGGTATGCGCCCCAACACATCGAAGGTGCAACGGCCGGCAGCGCAACACTTCTCGACCTGATCCCGAAGAACGTGACCTGGTTGGTCTGGCAGCTGTGCGTGGCGCTGACGCTGGCCGCACTGTGGAAGGGGCGCCGACTCGGCCCGCTGGTCGCCGAGCCACTGCCCGTCGTGGTGCGCGCCTCGGAGACCGTCGAGGGTCTCGGCCGGCTCTACCGGTCCCACCGGGCCCGCGACCGCGCCGGCGCCGCGCTACGCACCGCAACCCTGCGCCGGCTCGCTCCGCGGCTGGGACTGGGTCCGGCTCCGGATCCACCGGCGTTGGTCGCGGCAGCGGCTCAACGTACTGGAGCGCCACCGGACTGGTTGGGGCACTTACTGTTCGGGGCACCACCGAATTCCGACGACGCCCTGGTCGATCTTGCCAACACACTCGACGACATCGAAAGGCAGGTCACCCACTCGTGACACAGACTCCCCCACCCAATCCGGCGGCCGCGGCGGCACGCGAGGCGCTGCTGGCGTTGCGCACCGAGGTCGCCAAGGTGGTGGTCGGCCAGGACGCCGTGGTCAGCGGCCTGGTGATCGCCCTGCTGTGCCGAGGCCACGTGCTGCTCGAAGGTGTTCCGGGCGTCGCGAAGACGCTTCTGGTCCGGACGCTCAGCGCAGCATTGCGGCTGGATTTCAAGCGGATTCAGTTCACCCCCGACCTGATGCCCGGCGACATCACCGGCTCGCTGGTCTACGACACCAACACCGCACAGTTCGTGTTCCGGCCCGGACCGGTCTTCACCAACCTGTTGCTGGCCGACGAGATCAACCGCACCCCACCGAAAACTCAAGCGGCGCTGCTGGAAGCCATGGAGGAGGGCCAGGTCAGCGTCGACGGCGCGGCCAAACCGCTGCCCGACCCGTTCATCGTTGCGGCCACCGCCAACCCGATCGAGTACGAGGGCACCTACCGGTTGCCGGAGGCACAACTCGACCGGTTCCTGCTCAAGCTGAACGTCCCACTGCCGGGGCGCAACGCCGAGATCGACATCTTGTCCCGGCATGCTCAGGGCTTCGACCCGCACGACCTGTCCGCGGTCGCGCAGGTGGCCGGCGCCGAGGATCTGGCGGCGGGGCGCGCCGCGGTGCGACAGGTGCTGGTCGCCGAGCAGGTGCTGGGCTACATCGTCGACGTAGTCACGGCGACCCGGCACTCCCCGGCCCTGCAGTTGGGCGTCTCGCCGCGCGGAGCGACCGCCTTGCTGGCCACGTCGCGGTCCTGGGCGTGGCTCTCCGGGCGCAACTACGTGACGCCCGACGACGTCAAGGCGATGGCCCGGTCAACGCTGCGACACCGGGTGATGCTGCGCCCGGAGGCTGAGCTCGAAGGCGCCAGCGCCGACGGTGTGCTCGACGGCATCCTGGCCTCGGTTCCGGTGCCGCGCTGGTGATCCTGACCGGTCGCGCCGCGCTGGTCGCACTGATCTGCGCCCTGCCCGTCACGCTGGCCCCCTGGCCGGCGACGGCGTTCGTCGTGCTGCTTGTCGGGCTGGGCGCCGCGGTGGTGATCGACATCGCGTTGGCAGCCGATCCGGCCGGGCTGCAGATGACCCGTTCCATGGACAGCGCGGTTCGACTCGGCCAGTCGGTGGTGACCACCCTGTCGATCATCAACGGCGGCAGCCGGTTCCGCGGGCAGTTGCGCGACGCCTGGCCGCCCAGTGCCTGCGCCTCGCCGCGCGCCCACCCACTCGACCTGCCGGCCGGCCGGGAGGACCGGGTGCTCACCGAGCTGCGGCCGATTCGCCGCGGCGACCAGCGCGCCGCCGGCGTCAGCGTGCGCTCGGTCGGCCCGCTGGGACTGGCTGGGCGACAGCGGTCCCGGCCGGTGCCCGGGCAAGTGCGGGTGCTGCCGCCGTTCCTGTCCCGCCGGCACCTGCCGGCCCGGTTGGCCCGGCTCCGAGAGATCGACGGGAACCTGCCGGCGCTGGTCCGCGGTCAGGGCAGCGAGTTCGACTCGCTGCGCGAATACGTCGCCGGCGATGACGTGCGCTCGATCGACTGGCGGGCCACCGCCCGGCGCTCCGACGTGGTGGTGCGGACCTGGCGGCCGGAACGGGACCGGCGGGTCGTCATCGTGCTCGACACCGGCCGTACTTCGGCAGGCCGGATCGGGGTCGACCCGACCGCTCGCGACCCCGCGGGTTGGCCCCGGCTGGACTGGTCGATGGATGCCGCACTGTTGTTGGCGGCGTTGGCGTTACGCGCCGGTGACCACGTAGATCTGCTCGCCCACGACCAGGTGAGCAGGGCCGGTGTGTTCGGCGCGTCGCGCACCCGGCTGTTCGCGCAGCTGGTCGACGCGATGGCGCCGCTTCAACCGGCTCTGGTCGAATCCGACGCTGCGGCAATGCTGGCCACCTTGTCCCGGCGAGCGCGCCGCGGCAACCTGGTGGTGCTGCTCACCGATCTCAACGCCTCCGCTCTGGAGGAAGGGTTGCTGCCGGTTCTTCCGAAACTGACCGCCGAACACCAGGTGATCCTGGCCGCGGTCGCCGATCCCCGGGTGGAAAGCCTGGCTCACGGACGCACCGACGCGGCCGCGGTGTACGACGCGGGCGCCGCCGAACGCTCCCGCAATGACCGGCGGGCGGTGGCGGCCCGGTTGCGGCGCAGCGGCGTGCAGGTCGTCGACGCCCCGCCCGACGAGCTGGCGCCGGCGCTGGCCGACGCCTATCTGGCGATGAAGGCCGCCGGACAGCTCTGATCGCGGTCGGGGGCGTGCGGAGAATGCCAGGGCTCTAGCCGGTGGGGACGACGTCGGGGGCATCCGCGATGTCGCCGGTCTCGTCGGCGGCAACGGCCTTGCGCCCGAAGTGCACCACGTAGGCCAGAAACGCCGCCTCGGCCACCACCCCGATGCCGATCCGCAGCCATGTCGGCAATGACGACGGGGTCACCATCGCCTCCAACAGGCCGGACACCGCAAGCACCCCCACCAGCCCCACCGCGACCGCCACGACGGCGCGGCCCTGCTCGGCGAGCACCTGTCCGCGCGGCCGGTCACCCGGGGCGATCACCATCCAGCCCAGCCGCATGCCCACCGCACCGGCCAGAAACACCGCAGTCAGCTCCAGCAGACCGTGCGGGGCGAGCAGGCCGAGCATGAACCCGCCCCTGCCGGCGTGGAACATCAACCCGAGGGACACGCCGAGATTGGCGGCGTTGGCCAACAGCAGTGCCGGGATCGGTAGCCCCAGCAACACCGAGAACGCGATGGCGCGCGCGGCCACCCACGAGTTGTTCACCCAGACCTGCAGGGCGAAGGACCCGGCCGGATGATCGCTGTAGTACGAGGCGAACTCGTGGTTGACCAGCCGGTCGATATCCGCGGGTGTGCCGATCACTGCCTGCACGTCGGGATCGCCGGCCACCCAGCAGGCGATGACCACCGCGACCGCCAGGAAGACGACGGCGGTGCTCAGCCACCACCGCCAGGCCCGGTAGGCGACCACCGGAAACGACACCGTCCAGAAGCGCACGAACTCCGAGAGCAGTGGGGCGTGCGCGCCGGTGACCGCAGCACGCGACCGCGCCACCAGGGTGGAAAGCCGCCCGATGAGCGCCGAGTCCGTCGACGACGAACGCACCACCGACAGGTGGGTGGAGACCCGCTGGTAGAGGTCCACGAGTTCGTCGACTTCGGCGCCGCTGAGCCGGCGACGGTTTTTCACCAGCGCCTCCAGCCGATCCCAGGCGGGGCGGTGGGTCAGCACGAAGGCGTCGACATCCACGCCGTCGAGCGTAGCGAGGACTGCGAGCACGGCGGAGCCGGGCGATGCAGGTCCGCGCCATCAGACACA